>JBDTXZ010000028.1:0-12721 GCA_040005935.1 bacterium
CGCCGCCGCCTTGATGCGCGGATCCTGAACCATGGCGGATGCAGCTGCCGCGCCCCCGAATGAATGGCCGATGACGGCGACATGCTGGAGGTCGAGATGGCTGGCGAGGGTTGGGCCCACCGCGCCGGGCCGGGCGATCTGGTCGAGCGTAAAGCGGATGTCGGCGACGCGCGTGGCGAGCTTGTCGACCATGTAGGCGGTGCCGGCCGCATGGTCGCCGCCAGGGAAATCGTTTTTCTGCGCGGCGATCGTGCCGTCGGCGAGCTGGGTGACGGCAGACTCAAACGGATGGTCGATGGCGAGCACGACAAAGCCGCGGCTCGCCAGGTCGGACGATCACGTACTGAGGCGTCGCGCCTCGGCGTCCAGGTCAGTCGCCACGAAGGAACCCTACCACTCACCGTCGGCCCTGACAGCGAGACGAAAAGTCAGTGAAAAATCCGGACAGTGTTTGTCGCTGAGGGTGGTAGCAGCACTCACATCGCCACCCGTCTACCCGGATGCACACCATGAAAAAGGCTATTATCGCCGCCACCGCCATCATCGCGATTACCACGCTGGGCGTGGCTGTCGCCTGTAGCGACAGCACCTCGCCCGCTGACCTGTCGGCGCTCGTGTACGGACCATCGGTCACCTTTGCACAGGGCTCCGCGCGCAGCTGGGTGCAGCTCGACGCGTCGGGTGTGCCGACGTCCCTGGGCATCGCGATGACCGAGACCGCGCTGAGCGGTCTTCCCACCACGGTGTCGGGTCCCAATCCGACTGCGCTCATGGTGACGCTACCGCTGCCCGCTGCGGCGGCGACCACCGGCTTCGATCATGCGGAGCTGGGTTGGAATCCGCTTGGCCACGAGCCGGTACAGATCTACGGCGCGCCGCACTTCGACATGCACTTCTACACGGTGAACTCAGCGACGCAGATGGCCATCCTGCCAAATGATCCACAGTGGGCCACAAAGGCCGCGAACCTGCCCGGCACGGCATACGTCCCCGCCGGCTACGTGCCGCCGCCCGCGCCGATCCCCGCGAACGCCATTCCGCAGATGGGCGTGCACTGGGTCGACGTGAAATCGTCGGAATACAACGGTCAGCCATTCAGCAGCACCTTCATCTTCGGCTCGTGGGACGGACAGTACATCTTCATGGAGCCGATGATCAGCAAGGCGTACCTCGACAGTCATCCGTCCAACGCCACGAGGAGCATTCCGCAGCCCGCGCAGTGGTCCAAGCCGGGCAGCTATCCCACCACATACACCGTGAACTACGACGCCGGCGTGAAGGAATTCCGTATCACGCTGGGTGGGCTGACCAAGCACTAGTGAGCGTGAGCGTAAGCCTCCAGCAATGAGCAGCTCAGAGCCGGAGCTCGAGCCGACGCTCGAACTCTGATTCGCTCAGGGCTCAACGCTTCGCGCTCACGCTCATGGCTCTGGAGAACACGAACTTGGCCTCCCAACACTAGCCCGACACGGCACAGGTAGTCCTGTCGCACGTGGCATCTTTTCGTATGTTGCCGATCACGCAACACTCGTCCATGGTGCGCTCGTGCTCTCAGCGATCGAAACGCAGCTCCAGACCGCCGTCCGCGACCGCTACCTCATCGGGCCGGTGCTCGGCGAAGGCGGCATGGCCACGGTGTATCGCGCCGAGGACCTGCGGCACCATCGGCAAGTCGCGCTCAAGCTGCTCAAGCCGGAGCTCGGCGCATTGCTTGGCGGCGAGCGGTTCCTCGCGGAGATCCGCGTCACGGCGAACCTCCAGCATCCGCACTTGCTGCCGCTGTTCGACTCGGGTGAAGCGAAAGGCCTGCTGTATTACGTGATGCCGCTGGTGGAAGGCGCCTCGCTGCGCGCGCGGCTCGACCGCGAACGGCAGTTGCCCGTCGCGGAAGCGGTGCGCATTGCCGTCGAGGTGGCAGGAGCACTCGACTACGCGCACCGGCATGGAGTGATCCATCGCGACCTCAAGCCGGAGAACATCCTGCTGCACGACGGGCAGGCGCTGGTCGCCGACTTCGGCATCGCGCTGGCCGTGAGCCGCGCCGGCGGCGAGCGCGTCACGCAGACCGGCATGGCGCTCGGCACGCCACAGTACATGAGCCCCGAGCAGGCGGCCGCGGAGCGCACGATAGACGGGCGATCCGACATCTACGCGCTGGGCGCGGTGTTGTATGAGATGCTCACCGGAGAGCCTCCCCACACGGGCGCCACCATGCAGGCCGTGATCGCGCGCGTGCTCACGCAAACGCCGCCCAGCGCGCGCACAGTGCGTCCGAGCATTCCGCAGCACGTTGCCGAAGCGCTCGATCGCGCGCTCGCCAAGGTGCCGGCGGACCGCTTCGACACCGCGCAGCAGTTCGCGCAGGCGCTCACCGCGCAGAGCGTGGACGTGGGGTCGGGGGCACGCGGCGCCGACGCGAGTGTCCTGCGCGTCAATGCTCGTAAGCGGCGCGTGACCGTTGGTGTCGGTGCCTTGGTGCTCATGGCGGCCTCCTCGGGCGCGACGCTCGCGTGGTCGCGGCGCGGCGTCGCGGATGCGCACGTGGTCCGGCTGCTGATGAAGGCGCCGCCCGACGCCGTGTCCCCGGCGACGATCGTACCGGATGGGAGCCAGCTCGTGTACGTGGGTATGTCGCAGGGCAAGCGCGTCCTGTTCATCCGGCCCATCGACGATTTCCGCGCAACGCCCATTCCTGGGACGGAGAACGCGATCAAGCCGTTCATCTCGCCCGACGGCAAGTCGGTGGGCTACTTCGCGACAGACGACAAGATTCGTCGCGTGTCGCTCTCCGGCGGCGTTCCCACCGTGGTGGCGTCGGCGTTCCGGCTCGGCAACGCGACGTGGGGCGGCGATGGCGAGGACGTCATCGTCACGGACTTCGAGAAGCTCGGCGTGCTCACGTGGGTGCGTCCCTCAGATGGCACGACCGGCATGCTCACGGCCCTGGACACCGCACGTGGCGAGAAGGCGCACTACGCGCCCGTGGCCATGCCGGACGGGAAGTCGGTGGTGTTCCGCGTCGAGGTGCGCGCGCGCGGCACGGGAGGGCACGAGGGAGAGCTCGCGCTCGTGTCGGTGGCCGACGCGAAGGCCGGCCCGGCGCCGGTGACGCTGCTCGGCATCAAGGGTCGAGTGGCTGTGGGATTCGTGGAGGGGTGGCTGATCTACGAGGGCGCGGACCCCAGCACGCTCATGGCGGTGCGTCTCGATCTCGGGAAACGCCGCGTTGAAGGCACGCCGACCGTGGTGCTCCAGGACGTGGCAGGCATCACCGCCGCGCATCTCGCCAGGAATGGCACCTTGGTGTACTCGCATAGCTCGTCGAGCGACAACGAAGCGATGCTCGTGGATTCCGCTGGGGTCTCCAAATCGCTGGCCGAGGGGATGTCGCATGGGCCATACATGAATCCGCGGCTGTCGCCGGACGGACACCGGCTCGCGATCCAGGGTACGTCGCCGGAAGGCAGTGACCTGTGGATTCACGACCTCGCCTCGGGCACCGCGACGCGGCTGACGAATACCGGCGCAGCGCTTTCGCCGGCGTGGGCGCCCGATGGCAAGCGGGTCATCTACGTCTCGATCGCCGCCGGCCAGAGCGCGCTGATGTCGCAGCCGCTGGACGGAAGCGCCGCGACGTTGCTGTTCCGCGCACCGGCGATCGTCGTCTCCCAGGGCGTCACGCCAGACGGACGCACGCTTGTCTTCCAGCGGCAGATCAACAATGTCTGGAGCATCTGGAAGACAGAGTTGGAGGGCGCGCACACGTTCGTTCCGGTGGTGCACGAGGAGTTCGACAACTACATGCCTGCGCTTTCGCCGGATGCCACGCGACTCGCGTACGTCTCGACGTCATCAGGACATCACGAGATCTACGTGCGCACCTTTCCCGAATCAGGACCGCCCGCGCAGGTGTCGCAGGAGGGAGGCACCGAGCCCGCATGGTCGCGCGACGGACGCCGCCTGTACTATCGCAATGGCAACCAGCTGCTCGGTGTCGAGATCGGTGCGGCAGGTCCGTCAGTCGGGATATCGGCGCGCTCCGCCCTGTTTCGTCGCACCTTCGAGGGCGAGATGCCGCACGCAAACTTCGTCCCGACCGCGGACGGACGCTTCATCATGATTGGAGCGAGCGCCGGCGCAACGCCCGACGTGGTGGTGGTGCTCGGGTGGCTCACCGAGCTGCGCACGCGCATCACCGGCCACTCGTAAACCGTCCGCGCCTGACAGCTCGGAGCGGGAGTTTGGGACGTACGCCCTTTCCACGCCTGGGATACTCAGTGCAGCTAGTTGACGAACGGCAGCAGCTGACTTGGCGCCGTCGCCTGAATGAAGAGCAGGAGGTCAAACGCATCCGGGAATGCCTTGGGCCCGAAGAAAGACGCCTCCGCCGACGCATTGAACGATGAGCCGATGGATCGCATCACAATGGGGCCACTGAGTGGCGCCGCGGCTGCACCGCCAGCTGAGATGGTGCGGGCGTCGAAGAGTAGCCCGAACTTGTTCGTGCCGGCGAAGATTGCCTCGATGGAATTCGTAGGTACAAAATTGGTCTGCCACGACTTGAGCCCCTCGCCATTCAAACCCACGGCATTGAACCCGCCTGTGCCGAACATGAATCCAAGGTTGACGTAGTCGCTTCCGTACGCCGCGCGGAGGTGGCTTCCCATGGCGCCTTCCCTGGACTGGATGTGCCCATTGTGGGCCCACAGGACGACCTTGGCATTCGGACCTGCCTGATCACGGATCCAGCCGATGTTCTCGGCCATGAACCGGTCGCGGAGGAGGCTCTGCGTGAACCCTGTGACCGCGCAACGGCTCTCCCATTCCTGGACGAGATGCGCGTCGTGAAGCCTCAGTTGGAACCTGGCAGCGGACACGGCAGAGGGATACTTGACCATGTCGGCCGCGATGAGGTCGTACACCTCCTGCAACCCTGCCTTGCATGCAGCCTGCTCGCTTTGGGATACGCGCTCCGCGTAAAACGCCCCCGGCACGTCCGCCTGCGTTCTGCCGCGATTGCGATACGGGTTCATGCACGTGAACCTCGACGCAACGAACCCGCTGTCCGCAGGATTGAGGGCCGTGGCGAACGCCTGTACAGAATCCATGGCTTCGCCGGGAAACTGCATGTCGAAGCCGAGAAACTGCACGCGGCGTGACGGTTGCACATTGGCATTCCACTGCTGCATCCATCGGATCATGTCGAGCACTTCCTGGGTGTTCCATGTCCAGAAGTGCAGCCACGAAAGCAGGACTTTCGGATCGCCTTCGCCAGTGAGCACGTAGCGATTCAAGTCATTCGCTTCCGGTGTGGATGCTTCGATCGCGAAAGTCGTGAATCCCATGTCGCCCACGAGCATCTCGACGATTCGATGCTTCATCTGGAAGAACTCGCGCGTGCCGTGCGTGCCCTCACCTAATCCAACCAGGTGCGCCGCGCCGATCATCTGCTTGAGCGGATTGAGGTCGCTCAGAGACGCCGTTGGATCCGTGGTGGTGATCGGAGACGCAGCGCCTCTTAGCCAATCCACCGCGGACTGCGGCGTGGGAGATACGCCTTCGAAGTCGAGGTTGGTTGGACCATTCCCGCCCTGCGCGTAATACGTGACAACCGCTGCCGAGTCTTCCGACGTCTTGAGTGGCGTTGCGTACGTGTTCGTGGACGAAACGTCCAGGCCAACCACCTCCAGACGTGCGTCGTCTACGCGCAAAGTCCCGAAGCCGTTCATCGTTATGCCGGTTTCGATGCCCAGCCCATTGGACGGCACGTCGAGGACGACGGAGATCAGGTGCCAGTCCGACGTGCCCGTGAGTGTGCGGGACTTCATGTCGTCGTACCCGGACGTCTCGCGCGGCCCGTCAACGAGCATATAGAGACCGACGTCAGTGCCGGTGAGATCGGCGTGCTGGACCCAAGCGGACCAACGCACCCGTTTTCCGCGATAAGCGTTCGCCGCGAAAATCTGGGACATATGGAGTGCCGTGTTCCCCGCGTTGCTGCTGCCCCTTACATAGACCGACGCCGTGCCTCCGTGACGATGCGTCCGATCGAGTCCAACCGACAGCGCGGGCGACGGATTGCCGTACCATCCCATCGGTACGCCCTGTACCAAGTCGTCAATGACTGTTGGCACGCTGGGAACGCCAGCCACGCTGTCACCCGAGCAGGCGAGCGTGATCGATGCGGCGCACATGCGCATGGCAGCGAGCCACTGGCGACGAACAGCACGCAAGATGGATTTCTCCCGTGTTACCGGCCGCTGCACGCGGAATGCGCGGCAGGCAGGTGCGACGACAACCGCTGGACGGCAATCTCGCAAGCGTGGTTGGAGTTGTCCACGCTCTCCAATGCCGCGCATCTAATCCGGCTTGACAGATCAAACGGTGCCGGTAGGTTTCTATATCGATCGTCGATATAACGACAGGCGACATAGTCGGCGCGTACGGGCCAATGAACCAGGCATGGCAAACCCCGAAACCGGCGCGAACGAATCGCACCTCACGATGTAGCGCGGTGGCAACGACGGAGGCAGTGCATGAGGGTACGCTCGGCCGGACGACGACCTGCCATCTTGGTCGCAAGGCTACTCGGGTTCGCAGTGGTCTTCGCGCTGGTGGCCGGAGTCGTTTACGAACGGCTCGGTGCACGACGTGACCGACAGCGCCTGCCGCAGGTCGGCCGCTTCGTCGACGTCGGGGGCCGCAACCTCAACATCTACTGTTCCGGCGATGGAAGCCCGGCGGTCATCTTCGACTCGGGCAATGGCGACCCGGGGTACGTGTGGTCCGCCATTCAACCGGAAGTCGCGAAGCTGACGCGCGCGTGTTGGTTCGACCGGGCCGGCGAAGGATGGAGCGATACAGGTCCGTTCCCGCGAACGAGTGCGGCGATGTCGTCGGACCTCCACGCATTGCTCCACCGCGCCGGCATTCCGGCGCCCTACGTCCTCGTGGGTCACTCGCTCGGCGGCATGAACGCCAGGGTCTACACCGGCATGTATCCCGGCGACGTTGCCGGCGCGGTGTTGGTCGATGCATCACATGTGGACGAGGCGACGCGTGCCCCGGCGTTCATGCTCGGACATTCGGTGTCGCGGACATGGTGGCACCCGATCTGGATCGCGGGCCAGGCGGCGCGCGTCACTGGGCTGCTGCGCCTGACGCTGCCCGCTACGAAGCTGCCAGCTGATCCAGCGAGGCGGACGCGCCACGTGGTCGTACGCGCGTTACGCAACCAACCGGCGGCCGTGGCGACGCAGTTCGACGCCTCCGGGCCGGAAAGATACGCGCAGGCCGAGCGTGCCGCTGGCTTCGGGCACCGCCCTTTGATCGTCCTGACCCGGGGGAAGGTCGTCCTGGCTCCCAACCCGGGCAGGGAGGATCGCGAGTGGGCTGCGTACGAGTTGGTGTGGCAGCGCGAGATTCAGCCCAAGCTGGCGAGGCTGTCGACACGCGGGCAGCAGGTCATCGTCGCAACCAGCGGCCACGAGATGCATGAGGATGCACCCGAGTTCATTGTGGAAGCGGTTGGAAAGGTCATCATGAATGTGCGCGAGCGCTCCGCGTCCTGTGACGTATGCCTCACATCGCGCAGGATCGCTGGGCCACGGCCGTAGCTCCCTCGGATGTTCGCGCGATTGCTACCGCTCCACTCCCATTCGACGAAGGAGTCGTGCCCAGCGCGGATCGGTGTGCAGTGGATCGAACGCTGGAGTCACCTTGATGGTATGCATCTGCGCGGCGCGTTGGTCGTATCCGCGCTCGAGCCAGCGGAATGCGGCATTCACGTCGCCGAGGGCGACGTACGCTTTCGCGATCGGCACCGGCGGCAGGTAGCGTCCTTGCGGTACGGCGACCAGGGCACCGAGGACGCGCATTGCAGAATCACGCTGACCAGTGACGGCCAAGCCGAACGCGATCTGGGCTGAGTCGCGCCCTCCGTTGAGCACGGCGGCCCGACGAAAGGCGCGGAGTGCTGACACGTTGTCATGCTGCTGCAGGTAGGCATCTCCGATGAGCAGATACGCCGCCGAGAACCCCGGGCTCAGCTCAACGGCCGACTGAAGAAAGGGCAGGGCAAGGTCGGGTCGATGCGCGGACACGTACAATCGTCCCAACTGCATGCGAACGGGCGCGGAAAGCGGGTCGAGCGTGCGTGCCTCCGCGAGCAGCGTCGTCGCCTCGTCGAAGCGACCCCGATTCAGCAGATGGATGCCGTGGTACAGTTGCGCAGTCGCATAACCCGGGTCGAGCGCCATGGCCAGCGTGAGCTCCTTGTCCGCTGCCGACGCGTCCCAATCGAATGCTTCGTGGATGTTGCCGAGCGCCGCGTGCGCCTCAGCCAGCGTGGAGTCGAGTCGTATCGCTGTGGCTGCGGCCTCGCGCGCGCGCGGCAATTCCTTCTCTGGCGAGCTGTCGCCCAGAAGCACAAGCAGCACGTGCGCATCCGCTAGCCCGGCGTACGCCTGCGCGAACGCTGAGTCGGCCGTCACGGCCTGCTCGAAGTAAGCGGCCGCGCGGACGAGATCCCCGGGTGTGCGCCGTCCCAGGAAGTAGCGCCCCTTGAGGTACAGCTCGTACGTCGCGAGGTCGGGAGTTCGGATGTTTGCCGTTGGTACGCTGCGGTGACCAAGGGTTGGCAAGAGCGCATTGGTGATGGCGTGCGCGATCTCGGCCTGAACGGCGAACACGTCGGCCAGATTGCGATCGTAGCTCTCAGCCCAGATCACGGCGTTGTCGCCGGCGCTCACGAGCTGCGCCGTGATGCGCAGCCTGTCACCGGCGCGGCGGACGCTTCCTTCAAGCACGGAGCCGACTCCCAGCGTGTCCGCGATGGTGCGCACGTTCAGGCCGCGACCCTTGAGCGCGAACGCCGAGGTGCGTCCGGTGACGCGAATCCCAGACACCTTGCTCAGCGCGCTGATCAGCTCATCGGTGAGACCGTCAGCGAATGGTTCGTCGGACGACGCGCTTCCGACGTACGCAAAGGGCAGCACCGCGACTGATGTGCGCGGCGCTGTGGCGCGGACCGGTATCGCGGCATCGACGCGTCGCAACGATGCGGTGCGGCTCAGCCACGCGCCGTACCCGCCGCCGCCGATGACCAAGAGCACTGCTCCAGCAAGCAAGCGCGTTCGCCTCCGCCGCGGGCGCATCGGCGCAAGAGACGGGGGGACTGCGTCGGCCGAGACCACCATCATCGGCACCGATGCAATCGCGTCGAACAGCTTGGGTTCCGGCTGAGCGACAGCGGTTTCCTTCGCGATTGACGGCAGTGCACCGACAACGAGTGCTGGGGGTTCGTCGTGCGCCCGCGCCATCTCGGTCTTGAGACCGGTCACCGCGGCCGACCACTCGGGACCGGGCGCCATGTCGAGCTCCTCGCGCAGGAGTGACTCGTGTACTCGGGCGACGCGCAACGCCTCCGCGTGACTGCCCGCAACCGCGAGCGCGCGGACGAGTCGGAGCGACGCGGCGGTATCGAGTGGATCGACGACGACGCGGGCCTGCGACCACCGGACCGCCGCCGTTCGGTCATCACGTGCGACGGCCGCAACCGCGAGTCTGTCGAGCGCATTCAGATGCAACTGCGTCCGGCGAGCGCGCTCGCTCTCCACCCAGCGCTCGAAGTCGCCTGCGTTCGGAATGTAGAACCCGTCGAGGAACGGGCCCATGTAGAGTTCCACCGCACGCTCCTCGTCGCCGAGCTTGAGGGCCGCGGCGTGGTCGGCGACGTCGCTCTCGATGGCTTCCGGGTTCAAGCGAAGGCTCGCGACACCCAGGAACAGTGTGTCGTTCCGCAGCTCTCGCCGGAGCGCGGACAGCGCGTCGTCCAGCGAATGACGCGCGCGATCTGGATCTGCGTCCGGCCAGAGGAGTGTCATCAGCCGGTCGCGGCTGACCGGTGCGTCGGCGGAAGCGAGCACGGCCAGGAGGGCGAGGCGGCGCCGTTGCGCGGCGGGACCCAGGTACGGTGCGCCGTCCCACTCGAGGGTCAGTCCGCCGAACGTCCGCAATTGGAACATCGACCCACCTACGCCCGTGCGAACAGCGAGAAACGGTGCCGTCATCGACACTGCCGAGGATCGGCCGAGGTTGCGCCGAGGATCGGGCGAGGCCTCGGGCCTAAGGTGCTCCCCGTTAGCACTGGGCGCAACCGGCGCCACCGACCGTCACTCTGAGGCCCAATCATGACCACACCATCACGCGCTTTCGATCAAATCGCGTACCCAGCCTCCCGAAGTCAAATCCGTACCACGCACCGAGCCATGGCTCTCAGCGGCTCGATCGTCGCCGTGCTGCTTTTGGTCGGCTGCGATCGCGCTGCGCCGAGCGAGGCGCTGCGGTCTGAGTCGGCCACATCGTCAACGTCGGGCGGCGTCCTCTCGCCGACGACCGCATCGCAGCTCATCGTGGCGTCCCCGAGCGACGTGGCCGCCGTGACAGCGGTCGTGACCGCGTGGGACGCGGCGTGGAACGCCGGCGATGCCACTGCGCTGGCCGCGACGTTTTGGGGAGATGCCGAGTTCATCAACGGTCGCGGGCAGCTTGCGGTTGGATCCCCCACGATCCGGTCCAATCACGCCACCAATCTGGCGGGCGTTTTCAAGGGCAGTCACACCCAAAGCGGCGTGCGAAAGATCACCTTCATGAGTGCTACGGCCGCCGTGGTCGATGCCGACAACGACGTGACCAACTTCAAGGCGCTCCCGCCGGGAGCGGTTCCCACCGCTCCCGGCGTGATCAGCCAGCGGCAGAAGCGCGTCGTGGTCAAGCGCGATGGCGAGTGGCGTGTGCTGTTGATGCAACTCACCAGCATCGCACCGGCGCCTGCGCCGCCGCCCCCGCCAGCGCCATGAGTTGAACGTCGGCTCGACGCGGATCCCGCGTCGCGATTCCCAGGGACACCAAGTGCACTCCTTGCCGTTCCATCATGCGCAAGGAGTGCACTGGCGATCTCCGTAAAACGTCGTCCAGCGCCGCGCGCGCATATGGAAAGTTTCCTTAACAGTATATCAACGACGCTTTACAATTTCCCAGAGCTGACTTGCACCTGGAGTAAGGACGATGAACCTTCTCGATCGCGCGGATGTCGACGACCAGTCCTCATGGCCTTATCGCGACATTCTGTTATTCGGCTACTTTGGTTCCGGCACTCCAGAGGGGCGGCGTCATCGGAACCGCACCTTCGCGTGGCTCGCCGTGTTCATGGGGGCCGCGCTCGTCGCTACCTTCGACTCGCTATCGTGGTCAGAGCGCTTCTTCTGCGGGGTCGCAGTACCTGTAGCGGTGGCCGCCATCGTCTGGTCCAGCGTCAGATATGTCTCCGAACTCGACGAGTTGAGTCGCCTCATTTACCTCCAGGCGACAGCGTTCTCATACGGCGCCGTCGTGGTGCTCGCGGGCATGTGGTTCTCCGCCGGAGCACTTGGCCTCGCGGAGCATATCCCGGGTCCGCACGCGCGATCGACCCTGGCAGTCTGGGTGCTTCCGTCGCTCCTGCTCGCCGAGGCGCTGCGCGGACTTGCGCTGGTGCACTTCGCCCGCTCGAGGCGGTGAGGAATCACATCCGCCTGCTGCGCGCGGAACGGCGTTGGTCGCAGGCGGACCTCGCGGATCGGATCGGCGTGTCGCGCCAGACAATCAACGCGATCGAGAATGGACGGTACGATCCGAGCCTGTCGCTGGCGTTTCGGCTCGGTGAGGTCTTCGAGCGACCGATCGAGCGACTGTTCGAGTACGGCGATGAGGCCAGCGACGCCTCGTGATCTCTCGAGTGCCCATGGCTGCGCGCTCGCGCACGCCGAGCACTACCACTGCGCTCCACTTCAGCCACCACACTGTCGTTCTGGTCACTTGCCCAGAATGAAGAGACGTCGTTACTCCGCACCCTTCACAGACTCATCAGGGATGCAATGACCGGTTCCCACGACTTGGCCTGCGTCTGCGCAGTAATGTCGTTTACCGTCACCACCGCGGCGTGCGCGCGTGCGCCGGCGTTTCTTAGCGGCACTGCCCGGACCGCAAGCCAACGCCGCGAGTCGAGTCGCTTACGCGCGCCGGTCGGTTCGACGGCGAACTCTTCACTCACCACCTGATCGGTTCGGAGTGCGCGCGCAACCACCCGCTGCAACGATGGTACAGAGTTGGCCTCGAGAGTTCGCGCCACGGAATTCGCGAAAGACACTTCGCCGTCGCGATCCACCACGAGCAACCCAACGGGGAGTTCCTCGATCAACGCGTCGAGTGTCGCTGAGGCAAGACGATGCGCCTTGGCGGCCTGGCTGAACGTCGCGACAGGAGCGCCGACGACCGGCCCGAATGGGATGTCGATCGGCGCGCTTCGGTCGGCGTTGCTCGAAACGTTTGCACCGGTACGCGAGCGGTCGAACTGGACCAGCGGAAGATTCAACATACGTCCCCCTGCGGTGGCGGTGACAAAGGCGTCGTGCGCGCTGTTGCTTGGTGCGCGAGTGTCTCGAGAGATCGGTCGAGCAGAACGGCGTCACTGTGAAAACGCTCGGCCTCGACTGGAATGATGCGCGCCGGGTCACCCTCGAGTACCTCAACGAACACGCGCCCTGGGTGCGCGGCCTTGGCGAGCTGGCGCCACCGAAGCGCACGAGTGTCGTCCACGTGAGACCGCTCCTGCGCGCCCTCGGTGCCGGGGTCCGGTTTCCTCACGATGTGCAGGAGGACGAGCCGAGCATCGGATGCCACC
>JBDTXZ010000029.1:0-12675 GCA_040005935.1 bacterium
TTGATGAGGGTGAGCGCGCCGCCACGCTGCGTCAGCAAGCCGAAGAGCTGCAACGGAGTGCACCACCGGCCGTTTGGATGTCACAGGCTTGCCCTGTGCAGCAGCGACATCGCCTACACCAGTAAGAAGCGCAATACTCCCAACGATCGCGAAGACCACCTGCAATTGCTTCATGACTCTCCCGGATGAAACGACTAAGCCAAGGCGACGCGTGTCGTCTTACACCGGCCGCCCGTACGTAAGCCGACGCCACACCCACTCGACCGGCCCGAATCGGAACCGCGACAACCACAGCGCGCTGAGAGGAATCTGTACGACGATGATTGCTGCACCAATGGCCATGGCTCGCGACGCGCCGATGTGCCACCACAGCCCCAGTCCAAACCCGTACGAGATGCACACGCAAATCAGCGAGTGCATCAGGTAATTGCTCAGCGCCATCCGCCCAACGGGCGCGAACACCGTGATAAGACGACGCCCGTCTACGACGAGCAATCCCACAGTGGCTGCATAACCAATCGCCAGCATTGGAACTCCCACCGCCTGCATCACCACGCCCAGCAAGCTTCCCGGCGAAGGCGGCAAGTACGGCCAGCGATGGATGGCCATCGCCGCAATGACATTCGTCGGAAGGCCGACACCCCAACCCAAAAGACTCCACCGCACAAGCATGTCGCGGTGGGTGGACGGAGACTGCGAAATGCCCGCGCGCACAGTCCACAAACCGAGCACGAACATGCCGAGTACTTTCGGAAATCGCATCGTCGCAAAGAGGTCGGCCCAACGTGCACCAAGAAAGACGAGGTTACCGATGAATGCGTCCTTCACGCCGCCTGTCCCAATTCGCTCAAAGTATGCGAGCATCGTCGCGGGCGGGCCCACGTCGGCTGGCGCCTGCGCCGCGCCATGCGAAACAAGCATCCACGCGGCGAGTGCGACGACGTACAGCGCAGTGGGCACCGCGAGCAGCATGACGACCCACCGCAGTAGCTCGCGATTGGATTTCCGCGCGAACCACGGCATCGTGAATCCGAGCAGCGCGTACAACATCAGGATGTCGCCAGCCCAGATGAAGGCCGCGTGAAGCGCGCCAATCCCCAGCAGTATCCGCAGCCGCCTCTTGAACCTCGGCAACGCCGCATTGCCGCCGCGTGCGAGCTGTAAACCAAAGCCGACTCCAAACAACAGCGAGAATACAGAGTAGAACTTTCCGTCGACAAACACCTTGTCGAAGAACAGCGCGATGTTGTCCGCGGCTACCGTCGGCAAGGCCGCGGCACGTGGGGCTGGCAACACGAACAGCCCGAAGAACACCAGCACGTTCGCCATGAGAATTCCGGCGACCGCGACGCCGCGAAGGACATCCAGCGCCCCTATTCGCTCTCGGGTTGGTACCGCTGGTATGCTGGTGTGTTGCATCGTCGGAGTGGGCTGTTGGCGAGATAGCGCAAGGGCAGCGCGGGCTTAGGCCCAAACCTCAGAGCTGCCGCGCGCTTCGTATGGGATGCCAATACGTACGCCGAAATCGCAGTGTTTCAGGCCGAACGCATCGCAGCAGACGGATCGATCCGCGCCGCACGACGGGCAGGGATCCAACACGCCCCCATGCCGACCACCGTCATCGTCACCATCACGCCAATGAACGTCGCTGGGTCGTGCGGCGCCACACCGAAGAGCAACCCGCGAATCACCCGCGCGGCGAAGTACGCCGATGTCACGCCGCACACCAACCCAATCGCGAGCAGTGCACCACCCTCCTTCAAGATCATCCGCTGCACTCGGCCACTATCGGCACCAAGGCTCATGCGAACACCAATCTCGTTCGTTCGCGCGCTCACTGAAAATGCCAGCACCCCAGCAATACCCACTGCCGCGATGATCACGGCGAGAATGCCGAACGACGATACCAGCGCCGCGTTCAATCGTCGTGGCGACACACTCTGCTCCTTGATTTGCGCCACGGTCATCACATTGTCGATCGCCGCATCCGGCGCGATGCGCCGGATGATCCGCGTTGCATCGGGCACCAGCGCCGCCGCATCACTCCCGGCGCGAATCACCAACCCGCCAAGCAGCGCGTAACTCTGCGCAAATGGAGCGAATACGACAGGCCGGGGCGCCGCATCCTGACCACCATCCTGCGTATTCCCCACCACGCCGACGATCGTGCGCCAATCGCCGCTCACTGGAGTGAAGCGGAGCACTTCGCCGGCCCACGCCATTCGCTTTCCAATGGGATCGGCGCCGGGGAAAAACATGTCGGCAAATGTCTTGTTGATGATCACCACCAAACCGCTGCCGACGCGGTCCGCACTGGAGAAATCTCGCCCGCTGAGTCGCGGAATTCCCGCGGCGCGAAAGTACTCCGGGCTCGCGGTACGCCAGTCGGCGCGTGGCCTCGGGCGCCCTGGCGTATATGTCTTCACCTCAGCGTTGACGTCAAACTCGAGTTGCGTAATGCGCAGCGGCATTGTCGAGCCGACGCCGACCTCGATCACGCCCGGAAGAGCTCGAATCTCTCGACGCATGCGATCATAGCGCTCCTTGTTCCGGTCGTCGGACGCCGTGTCGAACCGCGCTGGGTTCAACAGCGGAACCTCCATCGTCAGGACCTCCTCGGCCTTGAGGCCCGTGCTCACCTCGGAGATCTGAATCATCGTACGCGTGAGCAATCCCGCGCCCGCCAGCAGCACGACCGACACCGTAATCTGCGCAACAACCAACGCGCGCTGCAATCGCTGCTTCCTGATACTGCCGCCCATTCGTCGCACGCCCGCCGAGATGACCGCTGTGTACGTGCCATCCTTTGGTATGGACGCAACAAACGACAACAGTACCGCAAGCACGACAGAAAGCCCGAGCGTAAAGCCGAGCACGAAGCCGTCGAGACGAATCTCGTTCGCGCGTGTCGAGTATCGCTCCGCGAGTGACGCAAGGAGCCTTACACCCCAGAACGCGAGACCGAGTCCCATCGCAGCGCCGGCAAGCGTCAACACCAGGTTCTCGACGAGCAGCAACCGTCGAAGCCGCATTGCACCAGCGCCGAGTGCGGCGCGTACCACGAGCTCGTGTTCGCGATGCACGCCACGCATGAGCGTCAGGTTGGCGACACTCGCCGCCGAGATGATCATGACGAAGGCGGCCGCACCCATGAGCAGCCACAGTGTCAACCGCGCGCGCTCGCCAATGGCTTCCTTGAACGGAATGACAGTGACGCGATGATGGGACGTCGGATTGTACAATCCCCTGTTGTCGCGAAGCATGCGAGCCGTGACCTCGGCCACTTCGTGTCGCGCCTGCTCCACGCTGGCGTCAGGCGCGAGCCGAGCGACGACCTCTGTCATTCGATGCATGCGCGACTCCACCATCTGCGCACTCAAGTGGTGAGGGCTAATCACCATGTTGAGTAGTGCGTCGACGCGATCGGGAAAGAACGGAGCGGATTGGACGACTCCAATCACCGTTGCAGACACACCATCCAGTCGCAGCTGCCTGCCAACGATGCCCGCGTCACCGTGAAAGCGCTTCATCCAGAAATCATGCGTCAGCACCATCACCGGCTTTGCGTCGGGCCCATCATCGCTCGGCCGCGTCAGTCGTCCGCGCACGGGTGCCAGCCCCATCACCTCGAAGAAGTTGCCAGTGACGAGCCCGACGTCGACGCGGATGGCGTCGCTGTCAGCGTGAATCGTGTTGAACCACGGTGAGTATTCGGCAACCCCACTGAACGATGGCGCGCCACTCCGTACGTCGTGGACTTCGGGAACGGAGAACAGGACGTTGGCGCCACTTGGTCCATCCATCGAATGACGCAAGTAGACAAGTCGCTCGCCATTCCGGTGTGGCAATGGCTTGAGCAGCACCGCGCGAACGACGCTGAAGATCGCCGTGTTGGCACCGATGCCGAGTGCGAGGGTGGTGACGACGACCGCGGTGAACACAGGGCTGCGACACAGAGCTCGCAGTGCGTATCGAACATCGGACGCGATACTCTCCAGCCACGGCATTCCGCGTTGCGCTCGGACTGATTCAGCGGCGCCGGTAAGCCCACCCGACGCGAGCAGCGCCTGTCGGCGCGCGACGTCCGGCCGCATGCCGCGCCGGATATACTCGGCTGTCTCCATCGCGAGATGAGCTTGCAGCTCCTCATGCAGGTCGTCTTCTGCGCGGTCCTTCGTGAAGACGCCAGCGATGCGCGCGAATGTAGCGCGCCCGTACTTCATGCCTGTTGCGGAGGCGCGAGAAACGCGGCGATCAGGTCAGCCGTCTTGACCCAGTCACGGGTCTCGCGCGCGAGTTGCTTCCGCCCCGCCGCCGTGAGTGAATAGAACTTGGCTCGGCGATTGTTGTCGGACTGTCCCCATTCCGCGGTGACGTAGCCTTCCTGCTCGAGCTTGAGCAGTGCAGGGTACAGCGTGCCATAGTTGAGTGTCAGCTGGTTCTTGCTCGTCTCCTCGATACGCCGCGCGACACCGTATCCGTGAAGCGGCCCGAGTACTTCAAGGGTCTTGAGAATCATGAGGGCGAGGGTGCCCTGTTTCACGTCCAGCTTTTCTGGCATGCTCAGTCCTATTGGGTGCCAATATGACGCTAGTGTGCTCCCGCGAATCGCGCAACGCTCGAAAGTCTGTGCGTGGTCCTGTCATCACTCGCCGCGCCGAGACCGCAAGCAATTCGATTGACTGAGCCTGTCCTCCGTCTGGGGGCGCACCATAGATCTGTGCCACCAAGGAGCAATCCGTGGGCATCCGCTAAATCCGCGCAAATCCGCGCTAGAGTCGGTGGTGCCGAGGTCGAACGGCTCGAGTGTCCGCGGCGCCTCACTTCAACTTTCGGTAGTCTTCCGACAATGCTCCGGCGTCGAAGCGTGCGATTCCGGGAACCCTTTCGGCCCACCGGCTCTTCTGCCTGATATGACTGACTCCGGTCAATCCAACGCCACGAGAGACGCGGAATTTGCGCGCATCGCCCTTCCGCTCCTTCCCGCGGTGGCGCGCGTCGCAAATGCCCTCACGCACGACGCTGCGGACGCGGACGATCTCGTTCAGGAAACCTTCCTCAAGGCGTTTCGCCACTGGAACACATTCGAGCAGGGTAGCGACTGTCGACGCTGGCTCTCCGCCATCTGTCGCAACACCTTCTTCGCCCAGCGCGCTCGGCAACGGTGGGTCACCGCGGTTGGCGACGACCTCGAGTTGGAAACCTTCGCTGCCGTCAGCCTCCACAAACTTGCGCGCGACAAGGGCGTGGAAGATATGTTCTCCCGCCTCGATCTCGCGCCAGCCATTCGTCGCGCCATCGACGACCTCGACCCACTGTTTCGCGACGTCGTTCAGCTCGTTGACGTCCAGGAACTCCGCTACGAAGAGGCAGCGGACATACTCGGCGTTCCCATCGGCACGATTCGATCACGGCTGTTTCGTGCGCGCCGTCAACTGCAACAATCGCTCGTGGACTTCGCCATCGATGCTGGGTACGACTCCGCGGCCGCGCCTCAAGTATCCGCTCTTCCTTCCTCCAGTGCGCTGATTAATGCACAGTCCTGAACTTTGCCGAGAAATCGTCCGGCAGCTCTGGCCATACCTCGACGGCGCATTGCCGGACGAATGGCAGGCGCGCGTGACGGCCCATCTGGAGTCGTGCGCGAACTGTCAGTCGCACTATGATTTCGAGCGCGCGTTTCTCGACGCCGTTCGGGACTCCGGCGCCGTGAATGGTGAATTCGAACCGTTACGTGTCCGCGTGCTCGCTGCGCTCGCCGCCGAAGGCATGTCGACGGGTTGACGAGTTGCCATCCGTTGGTCCATGTCATCCTGAGCGAGCGAAGCGAGTCGACTTACGTTGTCATCCTGAGCGAGCGAAGCGAGTCGAAGGATCTGCACTTCCAGCAAGCGGAGAGTACTGAATCATGGCGGAGCTCGTAAAACGAAATCACTGGGTGGTCCGGCTGACGCACTGGGTGAACGCCGTCGCGATCGTGATCATGGCCGGCAGCGGAATGCGCATCTTCAACGCGCACCCGGCTTTCGCGCGGCCAGGTGAGACGTTCGTGCTGAATCCATGGGAAGGACACGCCATTCCCAACTGGCTCACGTTCGGCGCGTGGCTCGGCGGCGCTCGCCACTGGCACTTCGCCATGATGTGGTTGCTGGTCGCAAACGGGCTGCTCTATCTCGGTTTTCTGTTCCTGCACGGCGAGTGGCGCGACATCGTGCCGCGTCGTGGCGACGCACGTGACGCCATCGAGATGATCAAGTTCTATCTCTTCGTCCGGCGAGATCACCCCATCGGCGGTAAGCACAACGCGCTGCAGAAAAGCGCGTACTTCGCCATGCCGATCCTTGGCATCATCATCGTGCTGAGCGGCCTCGCGATCTGGAAGCCAATCACACTGGGCTTCATCACGGCACTCTTCGTCAACTACAAGTGGGCGCGCTTCACGCACTTTGCCGCGATGGCCGTGCTACTTCTGCTTGCGCTCGTTCACGTGTTCATGGTGTTCGCTGTCGATCCGTATTCGTTGCGGTCGATGGTCAGCGGATGGTACAACCGCAGCAAATCGCCCGAGGCGCGCAACGCTCGCCCCTTCTATCACCTATTCGGACCCGCACGCTCGCACTCGAGCGACGCGAAGGCGCCACTCCCATGAGTATGCATCGCCGCCGCTTCCTGACGGTCACCGCCACGTCCATCTCCGGCGCGCTGCTGAGCGCGTGTGGGGCGAATCCGGAAAGCGCCAGGAAGTTGCTCGCCTTCGCCGAGCAGAAGAACGAAGGTTTCGAACGCGGCCTCTTCCGTCACGACACGATGGATCGCGTTCCCACATCAGCGAAACTCGCCGGCAAGGACTTTCCGAAATACTTCATCTCCAAGAAAGTGCCGATGTGGGATCCATCAGTGCGTGGCGCATGGCGTCTCGAGGTGTCGGGCGCAGTGCGAACGCCGCTGTCGCTCACCATCGACGACCTGATGAAGCTGCCGCACATCACACAGAAGGTTGATCACTTCTGCGTCGAGGGCTGGAATGCGCGCGCCGAGTGGACTGGTGTTCGCGTGAGCGACATTGCGCGCGTTGCAGGCCTCACCGCAAACGCCGGGTACGTCGACTTCCAGAGCTTTGACGAGGACTACCATGAGAGCTGGGACATGGCGAGCGCCATGCATCCGCTAACGCTGGTTGCCTACGGAATGGATGGCCACATGCTTGGTCCCGCTCACGGCGCCCCGGCGCGCGTACATTCGCCCGTGAAGCTCGGTTACAAGAACACCAAGTATCTCACGAAGATCGTATTCATGCCGGAGCGGAATGGCGGCTATTGGAGCGATCAGGGCTACGAGTGGTACGGCGGGACATAGCCTGTCGTCGTGAGCCGAGCGAGTTTGTCGTCCTGAGCGGGCCAATTTGTCGTCCTGAGCGGAGCGAAGGACCTGCACGAGTTGTTTGAATCCCTACCTCTTCACGTAGGTCTTGCTGAAGCCGTTCCGCATGTTCGTCACTTTGAATGTGCCGTTCGGCCACGCCGTGATTTTCATGGAGTAGGCCGGCGAGTGTAGCGGATTGCCCCGTATGCCGCCCGGCGCCGTCGCCATCAACACGCTGGTAATCGTGGGCATGTCGTCGACGTTCGCGATGAAGACGCCAGCGCTGTTATGCTCGATCCCGCCGGCATACGACCAGTGCAATGTCCAGATGTCCTCGAGTCCTGGCGATTGGCGCAGCGTCGTGAACGTAGACGGCGCGCCGCCTTTCAGCGTGCCATTCTGCATGACGGCCACGCGCGGCTGAACCGCGTGCACGAGCGCTGGCGATCCCGAGCGATCGAGCCCGTGGTGCGTAACGAGATACAGGTCCACCGTCCCGATCTGGTTGCGCGGACACACCAGGTCAAACTCGTTATTCCAAAGCAAGTCGCCCAGGTCGAGCGCGCGAAACCGGCCAAAGGTGATCACGCTTCCCACTGATTGCCCATTGTCGTCAGGCGACGCCGGATCCGGCTTTCGCTGAAACGCCGCGCACCGCGTTGCGTTCGCCTGTCCGCCGCCAACAAGAGGCTTTGTGATCGCGCGGCCGGCGGATGTCACGATGCGCCAATCGAGTCCGGCCACCGGTACCCGGTCGCCAGGCTTCAACACCGTGTGCGTGGCCGTGCCGTACAACTCGGCGTACGCAGCCTGAAAGCCCGCGATCGCTTCAGGTGCCTCGACATTAGGCCCATGATCCATGAAGTGCTTCACGGGAACCCGCTTTACGAGTTCCTGCAATCCGCCGATATGGTCGGTGTGATAGTGCGTGCTGATCAGGTAGTCGATCTTCGTGACGCCAGCACTCGTGATCATCTCCATGATACGGTCTCCGTCCCGCGCTCCCGGATTCCCCGTGTCGATCAACACCGTTTCGCCAGACGGCGCCACGAAGAGCGTGGCCTTACCTCCCTCCGTGTCCGCGATGTAGATGTTCAGCGTCGTGTCGCCCAGAGATCGACTCGATCCAAGAACGGCAGAGCACAGCGCGACCGAAAGGAAAGCATTCCGTGAGTGCATGATTTCTGCTTCTGAGCGTGGAGGGCGGTAGTTCGCCCGCAGAATCTACCATTGTTCTCATCTTCAGCGAGCGAAGAATGCCAGACACCCCCTCTGTCACGCGCAACGATCCCGCCAGCGAGTTCGAAATTCGCTCCGACGCCGGAATCGCGATTCTCAAATACTCCCGACATGGCGACATGCTCGACCTCATCCACACGGAAGTACCCGAGGACCTTGCTGGCCGAGGCCTGGGTTCTCTGCTGACGAAATCCGCTCTCGATTACGCGCGCGCGAACAATCTCCGGGTCATTGCGACGTGCCCCTTCGTTCAGACGTACATGTCGCGTCATCGCGAATACGACGATCTTCGCGCAGAGGCCTGACCTACTCGCCACTGCGCGCGGCGCGTCGTAATCTCATGGCATGACCCCTCCCGAAGAGATCATACGACCGGAGCCACGCTGGCCGGCCATCCTGGCGTCGTTCGCGGCCGTCGCGCTGCACTTCGCGCTTCCGGAGCGAATTCGCATCGGCCCACCGTGGACACTCGCGACAATCGTTGCCATGCTCGTCGTCGCCGCGGCGGTCACGCGTCGCCGCGGCATGTGGCGCGCGAACAACGTGATTGCCTATTCGATCCTGATCGTGCTCACCGGCGGCCTGCTGTTCGGCGTCGGGTCGCTCATCGTTGCGCTGGTTCTTCACAGGGCGGAAGCCATCGAGGTGCTGCGGGCCGCCGCGGTACTCTGGGCGACGAACATGATCGTCTTCGCCACGTGGTACTGGCGCCTCGACGCCGGCGGTCCCAACGCACGCGAGCGACGCGGCGTGCACACGGAAGGCGCCTTTCTCTTTCCGCAGATGACCTTTTCCGCCGCGAGTGATTCCAGCGTGACCATCGCGGAAGAGCAGTGCTGGCGGCCGCACTTCGTGGACTACCTCTTCGTCGCCTTCAATACGAGCACGGCGTTCTCGCCAACCGATGCCCCCGTGCTGTCAAAGTGGGCGAAGGTCACCATGATGATTCAGGCGATCATTTCGTTCACCACCGTCGTGCTGGTTGCAGCACGAGCCGTGAACATTCTCCCGACGTGAGCAACTGACCAGGTCAGTCCTGCTCGCGTCGCGCCGGCGCAGGAGGGACGAGCGTGGCGCGCATGCACCACCGTTCAATCTCGAAGGCGGACATCGAACGCCAGTCGGGCGGGTACGGCGTAAGGCGCCGCTTCTCTCCGTCAGCTGACTCGAACACAAGCCACCCTCCGCGCCGCCTGTCGTTCTCGAGTACACGCGCAAGCGCACCCGTGAGTTCGGGACTGGCGATCTCTCTCACCGTCCATCCTACGCCGACGGTGTCCAGAAACTCTCGCGAATGCACCATAGCGGTCACGGTGCTCAGGCTGGTGAATTGCGCGCCCACCGGCTGGGCGCTGTGCGCGAGAAGATATGATGCACCCCGGCGAGCGACAAGCCGTCGTCCTGAGCGAGCGAAGCGAGTCGAAGGATCTGCACCTCCTCGGCCAACCTCTCTACTGATATTGGATATACAGCGGCCGCGGATTGAGCCGCAGCACTTCGCTCGGCGTGAGCATCGGATCGCCCTTCTTGATGTCGTTATGGAAGAAGAGCTTGAAACCCGTGAATTGCACCGGCTCCGCTTTTACGTAATCATGGTACGAATCGAACTTCAGCCACGGCGGCCCCCACCCATCCATGTCCATCACCACCTGCACATGGGGCGTAAAGTGAATGTTCTTCGCATTCGACACCATCTTTCGCGTAAAGCGGTGCACCACCAGGATTTTCGGCGGCAGGTTCTTGGCCTTCGCAATCTCATCCAGGAAATTGACTGCCCAATTGATGTCCTTCGCGTCGAGCGTGCCGATCTTCGTGCCCGGAACCGCCCCTGACGTCGCCATCGCGAACTCGGGATCGATGCCGAGATGCACGTCAGGGTTCTCCAGGATCGCTCGAAGGCGCGGCAACTCGGCCATGACGCTGCTCTTGCCCACCTGTACGTCGACGAAGTACAGGGCGTGCTTCGCCTTGGCCATCGCATACACCGAGTTGATCAGCGTGTCGAACATCTGTGTGCGATACATGCCGTTCTTTCCCGGCGTGCCAGACGCCACCGTGACGATCATGTGGAGCGCGGGAACTACCGGCGTTGACGGATCTGCCTTTGCCCATCGCGCGACTTCATGGTCGAGCTTCGCGAGCATTTCGTCCTTGGGGTATTCGCCGAGGACGCCCATTTTCTTCACGAGCGGGTTGCCGTAGAAGGCCACGACGCGCTTTGCGGGGAAAATCGCGCCGGGCAGTGGCTCCGGTCCTTTCACCGGCCACTTTACGTCCAGCACACTATCGCGCTTCGTCATGCTGGCCAGTGCCACGCTGTCACGATGTGATCGCTTGGTGACTCCGATGCCCGGTGGAAGCGAAGTGTCCTTGGCCGCAGCGACGGAAGGAGCGTTCACTGGCGAGGTTGCGGCAGGTGCCGCCGGCGTTGGCGCAGGCGCGGCAGCAGCCTTCGCGCTTGAATCACCGGTGACCTCTCCGGACGACGTCGTGCGTCCCCCGGCAGTCGCGGAAGCAGGAGGGACGTTCTTGTCGGCGCACCCGCCGACAGACGCCGATACGACGAGCACCGCGATAGCGGCGCACGAACTCGAAATTGAACGAAACATTGGCACGGCAGATGGGTAGCTGGAGGCAGTGCGGGACCGCACGGGTATGCAAGAAATGCTAGCAAAGCTATGTGCAAGCGCCAAGCCCTTATATTTCTACATGCCGCCCGGATCCCGGTTCGGATTGACGGCACCCTCCGAATTCACGTAGCCTTCTGCATGTCAGACTGTAACGGCACCCCATCCAAACCAGGGTGCGCCCTCACCTTTCTCCTGCTCGACGCCGCCCGCGCCGTCGAGACGCGCGCTGAAGGCGCATTGGCAGAGGTTGGCCTCACACTCGCCAAGCTGGGCGCCCTGCGCCACTTGGTCATTGCTGCCGCGCCGCTGTCATTGTCGCACCTGGCGGAGCGCCACTGCTGTGGCAAATCCAACGTCACACAGTTGGTCGACAAGCTGGAGGCTGACGGTTTTGTCGCGCGCGTCGCCGATCCCGATGACCGCCGGACCATCCGCGCAGCAGTGACCGACAGCGGTCGCGCCGCATATGCGCGCGCGGCCGTCATCCTCGGGGAACTCGAGCACGAGCTCGACACGAGACTCGGTGCCGCCCCACGCGCTGAACTCGCCCGCCAGCTAAAGACGCTTCGCGAGGGTTGATTTGTCCGCTGAGCGAACGAAGGCTCGGTGAGTTCAACGGATGGCCGCAACCCACATTGTCATCCCGCGCGAGCGACGCTCGTGTCGGGATCCACGATACATCGCGCGCGGCCGGCTCACAGCGCCGCGTTGGGAGATCCCGACGCGATCCCGAGTTGCCGGCAGAGCTCATGATGAGCGGAATGAACATGCTCAGCACGACGCCTTCTCGAGCTCGTGCTCGTAGTGCTACATAGCGGTCGCCGTCAACATTTCGGAGACAACAGGGCGCACACCCAGCCCGCGGAGCGACGCGGACGGCAACCGATTCCCGTACTAAATTTGTCGCTATGGGTCACCATCATCACCACGGCCATTCGCACGCACCTGGCCATCCGCACCATAACCACGCAGACGACGGCAAGAATGCCAAGCGCCTCGTGGTCGTGCTGCTCCTTACCGCGGCGTACATGCTCGCCGAGGCGATCGGTGGGTACCTGTCGCATTCGCTGGCGCTCATTGCAGATGCCGGTCACATGCTGTCCGACGTCGCCGCGCTTGCACTCAGCCTGTTCGCCGTCTGGATCTCGCGTAAACCCGCGACGTCGGCGCGCTCGTACGGCTACCATCGCACGGAAATCCTCGCCGCGTTGGCCAATGCGGCAACGCTCATCGCGATTTCTGTCTGGGTCTGCATCGAAGCCTATCGTCGCCTGCAATCGCCGCCCGAGGTGCAGGGACGGCTGGTCATGGTCATCGCCGCCGGCGGATTCCTCATCAACGTCGCCGGCATGTGGGTCTTGAGTGGCGGACGCAATGCGAACCTCAACATCCGCGGCGCGTGGCTGCACGTCGCCACCGACGCACTCGGTAACATCGGCACCGT
>JBDTXZ010000030.1:0-12408 GCA_040005935.1 bacterium
GTAGTAGATGCCGTTAAACAGGAACTTGAACGTCCCATGCGGCTGCGCACGCTGGAGAATCTCTGGGCCGAACAGAAGGACCTTCCCGTTGCCGACCTTCGCCTCCGCAGCGACGACACCATTCTCGAGATAGCCCTGACCCCACGCCCAGCCACTGCGCAGCGGCGTCTTGCTGTCAAACCATGCAATCGTCTTTACACCTTTCGCCGCCGCATCGGGGCCAAGCGTGAACACCGGACTATCATCGAAGAACACATCCGTATGTTCGGTCATCCCATTCGCGACCGGGCTCGAGATGTCAACGCGCGACGAGAGCACCGAACCGGGGATGTACAACTTGGTGCGTGGAAGCGCCGCACCATTCTCGACGAGCTGGCTCTCGATGGGCAGCTTAAGAAACGCCGCAAGATTCGTCGCGGATGATCCGATCGCGATGACGGTGCCGCCCCTCTCAACGAACTCGCGAATGCGCGGCAACGACTTCTCAACCGTCACTCGGCCCACCTGATCGCGATACTCCGCCGGCAGCAAGGGAATGATGGTATCGTTCGCCGCGGCAGCACCACCTCCGCCACCACGACGGCCACCACCCGCACCCGGCAGCGCGCCGTCGACAAATACGAGGACGTCGTACGTCTGGTCGAGACCACCCTTGTCGATCGCGGACGCAAAGATACGCTCGAATGGAAACTCATATTGCTCGAGAATCCACCGCGTCCACCCCGATGTGATTGAACCACCATAGGTGTCCCACAGCCCGATGCGCGGCGTGCGGAGCTTGGCTGCATCAGCTGGAGGCGGGCTGGTGGTTCCGTCGAAGTCCACGCCGAGTTGCGCGGCGCTCTTCTGAATGTTCGCCACGCTGGCTGGCGTCGAACGCACATACAGCGAGCCCGCCGGATAGGTCCTGCCATTGACTGTCATCGGCGTGGTGAGACGCATGACGTCCTGATTGGCCTTCAGCAAACGATTCAACGCGATGAACGAATCGTTGACGCGACTGCTGGTGATGAATCCGTTCGCGCCAGCAGCCGCCGTCACTTTGCCAGCCGGCGCCGCAACGTTCCACGCACGGATCTTCTCGAACGGGCCAGTGAAGCCGTCGAGCACGCGATCGAACTGCACGCCCATCTGAAACGCCAACGTCCATCCCGCGTTGTCGTACGGCGGAGTGGGAGGAGAGCCAGGGAAGGGAAAGACGTCGGGATGTACCTGTGGCTCGAACATGTCCAGCACGTGCGGCCGGAACGATTGCGCCGTGCGCACGACGTAGGATCCCGAAGGATACTGTTTGCCCGCCACGCCGAACTCCTTGGTCGCGCGCTCGACGGTGATGCCCGTTTCGAGCAGCGCGTTGACGAACTTCGTCGCCGTTGGGAAGTCTGGCTGGTCGCTCGGAATGACGTATCCACGCGCGTCACGCAGCGCTGGCGCTTTCATTGCCGCCCACTTCACCGAGTCATCCGCGCTCGACATCCCGTTCGCAATCGCACCATCACGCCGAGGATTGGCCGTCCACGTATCTCGGCTGCCCCGCTCGATGGAGCGTTGGCCCATCTTGTAGATGTTGTAAAGCAGGTTCTCGCGCATGCGCGACGCGTAGTCGAGCACTGCGCGGTCGAGCGAGATCGAGTAGTCGATGGACTGCTTGAAGTGCCACTCTTGCGGGGCGATCGGCAGCGCGAGATCGCCCGACGGAATTTGCCGAGCGAGCACCAGGGGTATGCGCATCGGAGTTGGGTTGCCGATGATTTCCGTCAGCATCGCGATGGTGTTGTGAAATGTCGCGGTGTTGCGAATGCCGCCATTCCACCAGCCATCATATGGACCGCCCGAGCGCATCGTCGCGCCGCCCTTTCCCTCGACGGCGAGTCGCGTGTGCATCGCGGCGCCAAGTGACTGAAGGCCGAGGATGAGGACGGGGTCGAGGTTGTAGTTGTATGGATCGCGCAGCGGCGGCGAATACACGACGGTGCCTGCTGGCCCGCTCTGATGATGGTTGTAGAGTATCTGCGGAAACCACTCATGATACAAAACGCGATTCTCGTTTTCGGTTTCCGCCTGCGTCGACATGAAGAAGTCGCGGTTGTCGTCGTGCCCGATGTACTTCTGGTAGAGCTTCGGCAGCTGCGACAGCGAGCGCTGCTTGGGGTCCGGATTGCGCATGTACCAGTTGGCAACGAGGTCGTTGCCATCCGGATTTGCGTGGACGAAGAGGATGATGACATCGTCGAGGATGCGCTTCGTTTCGTCGTCGTTGCGGCTGACCATGTCGTACACCATCTGGCCGAGCTGCTGCGCACCGACGGTCTCGGTGGCGTGCAACCCACCGTCGATCCACACGACGGCCTTGCCTTCCTTCGCCAACCGTCGCGCCTGTTCGTCGGAGAGTCCTTCCGCATGCGCGAGCCGCGCCGAGATGTCCTGATAGTGTGCGAGTCGTTTGTGGTTTTCGGGCGACGTCACGATCGCCATGAGATGCGGGCGACCCTCAGCGGTCTTGCCGATCTCCTTCAATACCATGCGGTCGGATTCCCTGTCGAGCGTGCGCCAATACGCAGAGATCTGCGCGTAGCTCGCGAGGAAATAGTCGTCGCCGAAATTGGCGCCGAGCGCGTCTTTGGGCGTCGTGATGTGTGACTGCGCCGAGGCGTGCGTGGCGACGCTCAGGGTGAGCGCGACGGACAATGCGGCGGAGCGACGATTGAACGTCAGCATGATGCAGGCGAAGGGTGTGGGGACATTTGGCTACGCAGTGGAACGGCACCGTGTTGTCGTTCAAACCAAAGGTGCAGGTCCTTCGCTTCGCTCAGGACGACTAAGGCCACGCCACACTGTCATCCCGCACGAGCAACCGCTCGTGTCGGGATCCTCAATACTCCGCGCGTGGCCGGATCACGGCGCGGCGACAACAGATCCCGACACGCGCTGCGCGCATGCGGGATGACAGTCAGGATGACAGTCAGGATGATACCGTCTCTAGAACGTCGGCCCAAACCCCACCACGAACTTCCACGGAGCCGGACGATCAACGGGGCGCGCGACACCAATGTGCATGATGCCCGAAAAGAGCGTCAATCCAAAGCCAGCCGTCGCGCGAACGCCATCCGTCGCACGTGACACCACCGACGATCTCGACGGATCACCAAGCCCGGCGAGAGATCGCAACGCCGCGTCGTTCGACAGCTCGGTCCAACCGCCCTGAATGCCAACCGCAAACCCAGGCGCCAACCCCGGGATATACACGTTGCGCCATACGCGCTTCGGAACGCGCAAGAACGACGACGTATAGTTCGCATACCCACGGAACAGGGCCGCGCGGTCGCCCGCAAACTCCTTGTAGTCGTAGCCAGGCAGTCCCGCATTACCGCCAAGCTCGAACAACGTCTGCGGCGGAATCACGGCGCCACTCACCACGCCGCCCTGCGCTTCCGCCGACAACGCGACCGGTCCGAAATACTCCCGTCCCGACAGTGTCAGCTCCGTGCGCTGCCAGCTGAGCGTGCCGGTCGCCGCTTCGTAATGGATGCGAGCACCAACCCCGGGTTGCACAAAATCGCCAGAGAGGCTCGGATGATACTCCGCATCCACACTGGCGAGCGAATACGTACCAGGCATCACTCCGCGATTCGCGCGGAACGCACCGCTCCCAATCCAGCCTCGCGTCAGTCGCGCCCGCTCCGCTCGATCATCACCGAACCCCAGTTGCACCGTGACGAGCGCCTGCTCGATAGAACCAACCACCCGCGTTACCGACGCGAGCGCGACGCGACGATCGACGTAATCGAAATCGTCCAGTGACCCGAGCGCCGCGGCCACTCCACCACTCTGCGGCTCGAACGGACGCAGAAAATCATTCGTACTCGGCAACGAACGCTCCGCGCGCGCGCCAACGGTCCACGCATCTCTGTGCAACGACGCGTGAATGCCGCCGCGAGCCGTGCGCTCGGTCCACGCATATCCCCCCATCGCGCCGACGCTCAGTCCGGGTACCGCGCTCCGCATGTGCAACGTGGATTCAAGACCGGTGTACAGTCCTTGAATGCGATCGAACCGAACGAGATGGTCAGCCGTCGCCGGCATGAAGTCGATGCGCGGCGAGCCAGTGGCTTTCCAAACGTCGGGACCGACGTCGTCAAAGTCGTTGGCCGTGACACTCGATGTGATCTCACCAATAGGCGCGTGCCAATCACCGAAACGGCTCACGCTGTCCGAGCTCGCCCACGTCGTCCGATGCGGAATGCGATTGACATCCGTACTCGCGATGTTCGATGCGCTCGTGTCGTCGATACTGTAATCGCTGAAACGCGAGAGGATTCGCATTACGGCGCGCTGACGGCCGAGTAGTGCAAACGTGGTCTGGAATTCCGACCGCTGAAAAGCAGGAAGCCAGTACCGGCCATTCACTTCCGTGTTTACGAACTCCGCGTAGGCCACCGCGACCAATCCGGGCACGCGCGACACAAATGCGCGCGGGCCGCTGCGAGGCGGACCGAGCACCACGAACTGCCCACGCATCCGCACGATCTGTCCACGCTCGGCATCCAGGTCGATCTCGCCATCGAACGCGCCGAAACGGGCGGAGTCGCGCAAGTGCGGCGTTACCTGCAGACGGACGATTGCAACCGACCGCGCCCCGATGTGCAGCACAGTGACGGTATCGCCACCGGCGAAGCGATAGTAGTCATCGCGATCCGTTGCGAACGGATGCACGACGACAATGGTGTCACGACGAGGCGAGGAGCTATCGGGGCCGACCTGTGCACCGAGTCGCAGTCGTTCACCGTACAGCGACGGCTCTGTCCATCCGCGGATGTACGTGAGCGTCGAAATTGGTGAGCCCAGACTCTGCGCACGGAATCCGACAACGTGCATTTCATAGTCGCCGCCACGCACCCAGTTGATCGACGACGCGACCTGTTCGAGCTGTGCAGCGCGCTCGCGGCCAAGTGTGTCGCGAAGGAGCAGCGACATCTCGCTCTCGACGCGCGCGCGATACCCGCGAAACGCGACTGGCGGTGCGTGATTCTCGATCGCAGCACGCGTGACGAGCGCACGCACCGCGGCCGTTGCGTACACGGAGTCTGGCGCAACGGCGAGTTGCGCGAAGATGAGCAACGGCGTAAGCATCGCGCCTTAGGGGTTCGCCTTTACGCCCGACGAACTACCTGGCACGACACGCTCGCCTGCCAACGCACGGCCATTGCCTGGCGCATCCATCGTCATTTGCGCCGCGCGATCATCCCGCATCAAGAACGAAATCACGGTCCTCGGCGCAGAGCGCATCGCGAACGTGCCGTCCGCCTGCTTGAGCAACCGCTCCGCTCCTTGACCAACTGGTTCGATCATCAAGCGGCCATTTTCGTCGAACACACGATACGTCCTCCGGTACTGCGTAAACGAACCGTGTAAATCCGGCGGCAGCTTGTCGTACTTGAGGAGGAATGAGCCAGCGAGAGGAGCACGCTCTTGCGCGGACGTCGGCACGTCCGCGAGCGATCGCACAGGTGGTGCATCCATCGGCCTGGGAAGTTTTGGCAGGCCGAGCACCGCGCGAGCCAGCGCTCTCGCAATGGCGTACGCGTTCTGGCTCTCCGTATTGGTGAGGACGACAACAGTGAGGGAATCGTCAGGGAACTCATACATGCTCCCTGCATAGCCAAGCAGCGAACCGTGCTGGCCTCGACTGCGATGATCGTCCTCGTGGTTGAGGGAGAGCGCGAGCCCGTATTGCGCCTTGGGATCAGTGAGGCTCATGTGCACCGCCGGCCCCTCGGCAGTGCTCATGCGTGCGAGGGTTTCAGCGGAGAGCAGCTTGTGGTCTCGCACGGCGCGCCACGTGCGAAACAGATCACCAACCGTGCTGCAGTATCGAAGGTCGTAGTTGAAGGCCATGTCGCTCTCGCGCGCGAACACGAAACCAGATGACGTGCGTCGATAGCCATGCGCGAGTCCGTTCACGAGCGAGAACTCGTCGCAGAGTGAAGTGGAGTTCGCCCCCGCTGGTTTGTAGATGTGTTCCTGTACGTACTCGTCGAAACTTTGCCCGCTGACGCGCTCAACGATGGTGACGAGCAACTGAAAGCCCGAGATGGACCAATCCCATACGATACCCGGCTCATTCACCCACGGTTTGCCGGCATAGAGCGCCATCACTTCGTCGAGCGCCTTCGGCTGTCGGCTTGTGCCGTCGATGGCGTCGCCGAGGTAGTGATAGTCGACGATGCCGGTGGTGTGGTTGAGGAGTTGGCGGACGGTGACGTGATGTCCCTGCAGCGGGAATTCGGGAACGAACTTTTCGATACCGTCGTCGAGGGAGAGTTTGCCTCGCTCCACCAGTTGCATGACGGCGACGCCTGTAAAGGGCATCATGGGCCCGACGACGTGATACGCCGTCTCATCCACCGCCGGTGCCTGTAGGCCAAGTTCGGCGAAGCCGTACCCCTTGTGCAGAAGAATCTTGTTGCCGCGCGCGACGAGGACGGATGCGCCGACGACGTGTTCTTGCGCGACCATGCGCTTGGCGATCGCGTCGAGATCAGGCGTTGAGTTCTGGGCAGCGGCGGTGGTCGCGGCAGGACCCGTGGGCCACACGGTGAAATCGGGCATCGCTCGACGAACGACAACGCCATTCATCTGTGAAAGCGACGCGTCGAGCTCGAGGAGATGTCCGCGCGTGAGTTCGAGTGCGTGTTCGTCGGGCTGGAACTTGGTGCCGATGGGATAGTCAAGAAACGCGGTGCGCGCTTGCTCGATGTGTGCGCCGAGTACGTGGGCAATCGGGTGGTCGGCAGTGAAGGTGGCGAGACGCTTCGCACTGTGTGTGAATGCGTTGGCGTCGGCGACATAGAGGCGACCGGGGTACATCGTGTCGCCGGTGAGGAGAAGTCCGGTACGGCGGTCGTACAGCGCGATGGACGATCGCTCGTGGCCAGGAATCGGGATGATGTCGAGCGTGCGGCCGCCGAGGTCGAACGTCGCGATACCTGTGGGCCAGTCCTGAATGCCAAAGAATGTCGCGACGGCGTCGGGTGTCGTGCCGACAACGGTCGTGTTGGGCAGCGCGGCAAGTTGTGCGTCGCCGGCAATGTGGTCGCCGTGTGCGTGCGAGTGTGCGACGACGAGCGCTGGAACCTTGCCGTCATGACGGTCCGCCCAGCGTTTCAGCGCGTCGCGTACTGCTCCGGCGACGTCGGCACCTTTCGCGCCGCTGTCGAGCAGCAGCGCCTTACCGTTTCCAAAGAGCAGATACAGAAACGGCTTCTCGTAATTCGTGCAGCCCGATTGCCGAAGGATGTAGAGATCGGCGTTGTATTCGTGCAGTTGAAAGTGCGGTCGCCCGTCGCAGCCTTCGCTCGACTCCGCCCAACTGGCGCGCAGCGTTCCGCGTTCGAGGCCAGCTCCGTCAGGCTGTGGTGCTTGTGCGGAGGCTGCGAATGCGATCGCAAATGTCGCTAAGTGGTATGCCGCCTTCATCTAATGCACTCTCCCATTCGTCGTCCTGAGCACAGCGAAGGACCTGCACGTGCCAAGCAACAGCAGGTGCTTGTTTTGTCGTCCTGAGCATAGCGAAGGACCTGCACGTTCATAGCAACAGCAGGTGCTTGTTTTGTCGTCCTGAGCATAGCGAAGGACCTGCACGTTCATAGCAACAGCAGGTGCAGGTCCTTCGCCTGTGGCTCAGGACGACAGCGTAACCTATTTCATCCGCCCGTACTTCCGCATTGCCGCCAGCATGCGATCAACGGGCATCGCGTAGATGCGCAGGTCGTTTGCGCCCGTTGTCGTTTCTGCGGCAAGGAGTGCGTTCGTGATTGCGGCTTCGGTCGCTTGCGCCGTGGCCTGAAACAGTGGTGAAATGCGATCGTTCGTCACCATCCGCACAGCGGTCACGCTATCGGATGACCACGCCTTCGGATTCGCCGTGGAAAACGCAATGAAGATGTCGCCAGAACCGTTGCCGCCGAACCCGCCCTGCCTGCCCACGCCGAGCGACACACGCGTGGCGATGCGCTTGAGTTGATGCGGCAACAACGGCGCATCCGTCGCCACGACGACGATGATCGACCCCTGTTCCGCTGATTCCATCGTCGCATCGTTATCGCCCGACGCATCACACGGACGGCACTGACCACCACCTGATGGCGTGTCGCTGTTCGCAAGGCACGGCTGGAGATCCGTGATCTCCTCGCCAACTGGTACGCCAGCGATTCGTAGATCGCGCCGCGAGCCAAAGTTGCACTGCACCAGGACGCCAACCGTATACCCGCCCTGTTGCGCCGGCAGCCTGCGCGACGCCGTTCCAATGCCACCCTTGAAGCCCAGGCACGTCATCCCGGTCCCACCGCCGACGACACCTTCCTTCGGCAAGCCACTCGTTGCCGAATTGAGCGCCGAGATGACGTGTTCGTCCTTTACATGAAAGCCGTTGATGTCATTCAGCGCGCCATCATACGTCTCGGCGACAACTGGCAGCCACCACGGTTGCAACACGTTCTTGAGCGAGAGTTCCCACTTGATGATCGCATCGCGCACCACGCCAACACTGTGCGTGTTGGTGATGCCGATGGGTCCCTCGAGATAACCGCTCTCCTGCACCCACGTCGTGCCGGTCATCTCGCCGTTGCCGTTGAGCGTGAACCACGCCGCGAACACGGGGTCCGGGTTGCTCTTGCCGCGCGGCAGGACGACAGTGACACCCGTGCGCACCGGCCCTTGTCCGACGATCAGCTTGCCGCTTCCTGAAATGAGCGTCGTGTGCCCGACTTCGACGCCGGCGACATCCGTGATGGCGTCGAGAGCGCCCGGCGTGCCGCCGATTGGGAGCTTGAGGTCACTCTCTCGGGGCTTGGTCTGCGCGTAAAGTGGAATGGCACAGCCGATCAAGACGGCGACGAGTACGCAATGAGGGCGCATTTGCGGTCAGCGTTTAGTGAACTTGAGATGCGTTACCTTAGGCGCGGCGACTGTGCTCGTCAGCGAGAGTCCATGCAGATGGTCGCCCACGCCGTCGAACAGGCGCTCGCCGCTGCCGAGCAGCGTTGGTACCATCGAGATGAGCATTTCATCGACGAGCCCGGCGACGAGATACTGCTGGGCCGCGCTCGCTCCGCCCGCGAGCGAGACATCCTTGCCGTCGGCCGCTTGCCGCGCCTGCCCGAGCGCCGACTCGATGCCGTCTGTGACGAAGTGGAACGTCGTTCCGCCGTCGCACACGAGTGGCTCGCGCGCGTGATGCGTGAGCACGAAGACGGGATGATGATAGGGCGGGTCGTCACCCCACCAACCGTTCCATGGCGTGTCGGCGTTCCACCCACCTGGGTGACCGCCAAACATGTTGCGGCCCATGACTGTCGCGCCGACGTTGACGAGTGACTCCTCGATCACCACGCTGCTCTCGTTCGTCTCACCGCCGCTCAGACCGTGCTCCGCTTGCCATGCTTCGAGTGCGAAGGCCCACTCGTGCAGCCGCATGCCGCCAATGCCGAGTGGGTTGTCGACACTCTGGGTGGGGCCGGCAACGAAGCCGTCGAGCGACATGGAAAGCCTGAGGCGCAACAAGGACATGCTCTTTCTCCCGACGTACTGATCCAATGAACGGTGAACGGTGAACGGTGAACGGTGAACGGTATCATGCGCCACTTCGCGAGGCCATCAGTACTCGTCCCTCGCAGCAAAAGCGTGAGCGGGCCGCTGGAGCTGCCTACCGTTCACCGTTCACCGTTCACCGTTCACCGTTCACCGTTCTCTTACGGATGCCACGCCGCGGACGGCCCACCGGTGGACGGATCGAGATACAGCTCGGCAATGCGTTGCGCGATATCCCAGGGCGCGCCGCCACTCCTGTTCGTCTGAATCACGACCGCCAGCCGCTTGTCCGGAAAACGCAGGATGGCATTCGTGAAGCCTCTACTCTCGCCATTGTGTCTTAGCCGCATCGTGCCATGGTCGCGATCGACGAACCAGCCAAAACCGTACTCCGTCTGCGCACCACCACTGAGGACAGGCGGAGTCCAGGCGAGCCGCTGCGCCTCCACGCGAACGAGCGTATGCTGCTCGAGCGCGCGATCCCACTTCGCGAGATCAGCGATCGATGCGTAGATGCCACCATCGCCGAGTACGGCGCTTGTGTTGCTCTGGTCGGTGCGACGGACGCCAGCAGCGCCGACCGAGTATCCAAACGCCCGATGCGGAATAACGGAACGTCCCTCCTCGTGCGCAACGGTGTGCGTCATGCCAAGGGGCACAAAGATGCGCGCGTGGAGAAAATCGGCGAAGCGCATTCCGGATGTCTGCTCGACAATCAGCGCGAGAAGTCCGTAGCCCGTATTGCTGTAGCTGAACTTGCTGCCGGCAGGAAACTTGTCTGCCGTTGCATGGGCAATCAGGGCAGGGATGTCGTGATCATGTACCTGCACTGTCTGGCTATCGGGAACGAAGTCTTCGTAATCCGGAAGGCCGGACGTGTGGTTGAGCAGATGCCGCACAGTCACGCCATTCGCGAGCGACGGCAGCCCGGGCACCAGCGCCGTGATGGCGTCGTCATAACGCAGCTTTCCATCCGCGACGAGCAGCATGATCGCCGTCGCCGTGAACTGCTTCGACAGTGACGCGAGCCGAAAGTTCGTTTGGGGCGTAACGCCAACGTGATGTTCTACGTCGGCAAGCCCGTACCCCTTGGAGTACGCGACCTTACCCGCTCGAATCACGAGCACACTGGCACCCGGACCATCGGCCATCGCGTACTTCGCCATCAGCGAATCGATGGCGGCATTCGAGGACTGGGCAACCACCGGTATCGCGATCAGGGTGAGCATCCATGCAACCAGGATTGAGTCTTGTCTCATAGGACCCCTCAGTACACGTCGAGATCATGCGCGGACACGACCTTGCCCCTATAACGCGATCCAATCTCCGCGAGCATTCCGGCCTCCGTGTCCTTCGGGCCGCCGAAATACATCTGATGATACAGGATCAATAGCTTGGGCCGAGCCTTCGTCGCCAGGTCGGCAAGCTCATATGTCGTTGTGTGAAAGCTCTTGCTGTAGCGCTGCCACGCCGCTGCACTCTCGTCATAACCGCGCTGCGTGTACGCTTCGTGAATGAGCACATCGCACCCGTGACAATTCTGTACGATGCCTTCACTGGGCGACGCATCGCCAGAGATTACGATGCTGCGATCCGGCGTGTCGAAGCGATAGCCGAACGCCTGCTTCCACGATCCATGCTTCACGTAAAAGGCGGTCACTTTCACATTGGAGTCCTGATACACCACGCCAGGAACGATCTCGTGCGCGTTCACCTTGTTGCCCGTCGTGTTGCCTTTCTCGAGCCCGTTGATCCGGATGTCGTTGTCCGCGCTCCACGCCGCCAGGATGTGCGCCATCATCGCCGACGTTCCTGCTGGCCCATACACGGCAAGGGGCGCGGCGCGACGCATGATCCATGGCGTAAAGACGAGATCGGGCAAGCCAATTGTATGATCGCTGTGCAGATGCGTGAGAAACACCGTCTTGAGATTCGGCATCTCGAGACCCTTCACGCCTGCGCGATTGGCCTGAGATGCTCGCCGCACCACTCCAACACCGGCGTCCACGAGATACGGGGTGCCATTCACGACAATGGCGACTCCGGGTCCCATGCGCTCAGGTGTGGGTGCAGGGTTGCCCGTACCCAGAAACACGATCTTCGTCCTGGAGGCGGGCGCCAAAGGCGTGGGCAGCTGACCGTCCAATCGCTGCGCTGCTGCAACGAGCGCCAGCGCAGCACATAACCGCGCGCGCATCATGAGTGGTATTTCCAGTGTCTCGACTTGCCGTCGGCAATCCATTCCACCGCCTGGGCTACACGCTTGGCTTTCGTCTCTTCGCGCTTCGCATCCGCGATCCATTCCGAATACTCACGACGTTGACTGGGCGACAACGTCTCGAACGCCGCCTTCGCTTTCTTGTTCGTCGCCAATGCAGCCGCGAGCTCGTTGGGAATCGTTGCGCTCGGCATGTCCGTGCTCTTCGTCCGCACGACGACGACCCCTCCGTCGTTCAACTTCATTGCCGCCTCGAGGTAGCCAGTCAAGATCCTTTTGCTTGGCAGATCGTTGACGGAGGTGAGGCGCCCGAAATTGCCCGCAGCCTCTCCGGCCTTCGCGCTGTCGGGCCCGAGGCCCTCGATGAGCGACGCCTTCCAGAAGCGAAGCACCGCGTGCTCCTTGAACCCCGCCATGCTGCACACAACGCTTCCGTTGTAATCGAAGAACGGAGAGCTCCACTTCACGGTCTCCACCACATCGGGACACGCGGCATGCACGACGTCGCGAATATGGATGAGTATCGGTTTCGCAAAATCCTTCTGCCTTGCGATGTACGCGTCGATGCGTGGGTCACGAGTGCCCATGAGCAATCCTCTCAG
>JBDTXZ010000031.1:0-12361 GCA_040005935.1 bacterium
CAGCGCACCGGACCGCGCGCGCGCAGTCGCGTCGCCGTTCGCGACTGTCTGTCGCAACATTTGGCGATTCGTGGCAACCTCACGCGACAGCGTGCGAGCTGCGTCCTGGAGTCTGTCGCGCAGCGCGGCGAGTCGTTCAGTCATGCGAGGGCCCAACATGTCCTCGAGCGCATTGACGGAAATGTCTTCGCGCTCACCGAGCATGCGGTTGATAACATGCCGCCGCCGGCGTGCTTCGCTGAGTGTGACGAGTACGCGATGCGTGGCAAAGACGGTGTCGTCGACGCCCTGCAAGTCGTCGATGACAACCGCGGCTCGCTGACGACGCATGATTGCCGTGAGCTCCTCGATCAATTTCGTTTCGGACGACAACGAATCGCCGAGGATATCGACGGACAGCTGTCCCGCCGGGACGAATGCCGACACGATGCTACATGGATTTGGTATCATTGTTTCTCCTGGGCTGACGTGCGGGACCGGGCGATTCGCGCCGGCGGTCAGTGCATGGCGATCGGCCAGTTTTCCTAGTTCGCCGCGCGCATCGGAGTGAGCTTCGTGCGGAGGTGCGTGAGGGCCTTTGAGCGAATCTGCGACACGCGCGATTCCGTCAGCTTCAGGATATCAGCAATTTCGCGCAACTTGAGCTCTTCGAAGTAGTAGAGCGACAAGACCGTGCGCTCCTGATCTTTGAGGTTCTGAATCGCTTCGCGCATCAATGCCAACTCTTGCTGCTTCCCCATTGTTTCGTCCGCGCCTTCGTCGTCGTCGCTGAGCAACTCGGCGGGGCTTGGTGAGGTGCTTTCGCGGTCGGACGCCGTGCGATCGAGCGGAATGTGAACGGCGCCTTCCATTTCGGACTGCCAGCGCCAGAGCGTGTCGAGGTCGACGTTCAGGGACTGTGCGATTTCCTTTGCTTCGGGCGGTCGCCCAAGCTGGCGCATCAGCGATTCGCGGACTTGGGAGATGTCGCGCGTCTTGCGGCGAACGGACCGCGGCACGTGATCCTGCCGGCGCAGTTCGTCGAGAATGGCGCCGCGAATGCGCGGCACGGCGAAGGTGCTGAACGCGAGGCCGCGCGATGCGTCAAAGGCCTCGAGTGAGCTCAAAAGGCCCATTGTTCCGGCGCTCACCAACTCGTCGATGTCGGCATTGCTGGCCAGGCTGCGGGACAGCTGCCGAGCGACGTGATGGACGAGACTGAGGTGCTCTGTCAGCAGTGTGTCACGGGCCGCTTCGCCACCAGCGGCGAATGATGCCCAAAGGGATTGCGTATTCATGCTTCAGCTCCGTCGGCGGAGAGGGTGGTTTGGCGCAGGCGCCCGTCCAAGTCAGCGATCGCCGTGGTGCGGTGCGCGCTGGCGTCGAGCATTTCTTTGAACGAGGCACTGAGCGTGGCCCCGTCGAGGATTCGGGAGAGCATGTGATCCGCGGGAAGGGGGCGGGTCTGCTGGCTTGCGTTGGTAGGCAGGCACGTAGTAAGGCAGGCTGCGGACCAGACTGCTCCAGACGAAAAAGGAGCCCAATTCCTCGGCGGAATGGACTCCTAGGTATCTGCTAAGTTGTTGTTCGTAGGGGAGTTGCGGCTTGTTCCGCCTACGTGCTCAGTGGCGCAAATTTTACTCTACCGGGCTTGCGCCGCACTCGGCAAGAACTGTCACAGGGAAAGTATTGCCGAGTCCGTCGCGCTCGTTCAGCAATAAGTGCGCATGCTCCGCAATTCGCACGCAGCCTTCCGATGAAGCCAGTCAGACATTGCTCTGACTCTTCGATTCTTCGCTGAGTTTGTTGCGAAGCGTTCTCACGCTCATACCTAATAGAACGGCCGCACGAGTCCGATTCCCTTCAGTCACCTCGAGTGCCCGCGCAATGAGCTTCATCTCGGCCTGCCCGATATCGAGCGAGGTGAGGACCACGGCACCTTCCGGAATGCCAGCTTGATTGGCGGTCTCGCTGGCGATGATTCCACTGATCGAAGGAAGGTTTCGCGCCGGAGTGGGCCCGCTCCAACTGTCGGTGAGGCCAAATCGCTGGCCGTCGAATGCCTCGCACCTGAGTATCGGATCGGGCGAGAGAATCACCGCTCGCTCGATGGAGTGCTGCAGTTCGCGGACATTGCCCGGCCAGCTGTAGGCCTGCAGCATGGCGATGGCCTCTGGAGCAATCGCCTTCACGACCTTGCCCATCTCGGAGGCCACGCGCGTTGCAAACCGAGCGGCAAGCAGCGGAATGTCGCTGGGCCGAGCGCGAAGTGGCGGGATGGAGACGGGGATGACGCTGAGGCGGAAATAGAGATCGCTGCGGAAGTGGCCGGCTGCGGAAAATGCTGCGAGGTCGCGATTGGTTGTCGCGATGATGCGCACGTCGACCTTGATGGGAGCGGTGCCACCCACACGCTCGAACTCCTGCTCCTGCAACACCCGCAGCAGCTTGGCCTGAAGGTCGAGCCGCATTTCGCTGATTTCGTCGAGCAGGAGCGTGCCACGATGGGCGCGTTCGAAGGCGCCTTCCACGCGTTTTACCGCTCCGGTGAAGGCGCCCTTTTCGTGTCCGAACAGCGCACTCTCGATGAGTCCTTCGGGCAGGGCTGCGCAGTTCAGCTTGATGAATGGCTTGTCGCGGCGATCGCTGGCGTCGTGGATGGCGCGGGCAAAGAGCTCCTTTCCCGTGCCGGATTCGCCCTGCAACAGAACGGTGGCGCGGGTTGGTGCGGCAGTGTTTACCGTGTGCATCAGGCGGCGGATGCTCGGACTCTCTCCGATGATTTGCCGTTCGTTCCGAAATTCCATCACTTCGCGGCGGAGGGAGTCATTCTCGCGCCGCAGCCGTACGTACTCGAGCGCCTGATCCACGGCGAGAAGCAAGTTCTCGGGCAGCAGGGGCTTCGTGATGTAGTCGATCGCCCCTGCCTTGATGGACGCCACCGCGTGCTCGATCGTTGCGTAGCCCGTGAGCATGATGAGCGGGACATCGTAGCCCTCCTGCTGCAACAGCTGGAGAAATTCGAGGCCAGTGAGCCCTGGCATTCGATAGTCGGAGATGATGAGATCCACGCCGCCGTTCTGGAGCGCTTGCAGCGCCAAGGGCACGTTGTGCGCGCCGATTGGCGTATGTCCCGCACGCTCGAGGGTGTCCTCGAGGATCATCCCGATTGCCGGCTCGTCGTCAACGCAGAGGATGGTCGCCATGTTGCCCTAGGATGGGGCTCGGTAAAGTGGGAGAGGCGGCGTCCGATACTCGAATCATGCAAAGCCGCATTTCGCGCGGCTCTTGTCGAAGGTCAACCGTCACGACCAGAAGGACGGAATCCAGAATACTATGGTCCTACCCAACGCACTGGCGGTTTTACCGGGCCATGCGGCTGCGGCGCAAAATCGTGGGTCGTAGACGGCACTTGGTGCAAGGCCAATTACTGCATCCGATGTTCACACCGCGACAGATCAAGTCGTTGGCGGGCAATTGATCACCACAAGCGCAACATTTCGGCCGCAAATTCGCGCCACCACATATAGTAGAAGCGGACATTGGACAGGAAGCGGACTGCTCAGTCTGCCGTGATTCCGGCTGATCGACCGGACAGGACCCCTTTCGGTTCGCCGAGCTGGGCTCTGGGAAGAAGACTGTCTGAGTTCGATTCGTTAAAGCGGCGATCGCCGCAAGCCTCTCCCCGCCAAACGCTGATCGATCGATCAACAAAGCGTTTTCCCGTTCATGATGGGCGATGAAACGTCACGACTATAGGCACAATCACCGGAGCCCTGTCTTGGCGAGCGGTGGTGCTCAAGTCGGAGGGTGCCGAGACCGATAATGTCAGCACAAGGAGAAAACCATGGAATTCAAATCTCGATCCATCAGTCAGGCGCACCCCGCCAAGATCGTCGAAAAGACAGGTGGCTCGCCAGCACGATCTGCTCCGCCGCCCGGCATGAGCGACGGCCCACAGATTTCGGGTGCCGGTCGCACTTTCGCCGCACAAAAGCGCAGCGACGAATTGTTGTCCCCCGAACGCACAGCGCAGATTCGCCAGCGCGTGCTCGACGGCGCCTACAACTCGCAGTCGGTAATTGACCAGGTCGCACGCCGCATTCTCGCCAGTGGCGACCTGTGCTAATCGCTCGCTTCACTGACGTCCCGGCGCGACGAGGCCGAGACCACTATCTCATCATCTCAGGTTACTCGCATGACCAGCGCAGAAAAGTCGTTACCCGAGCTCCTTCGCACCGTCCGCGCTGAGCTCGACGCCGCAACCCGCGCGGACACCGTAAGCCTCGCTCGGCCGCGCGCCAAGCTCGCGTGGATCGCCTCGCTGCTTTCGGCGCGAAATGAAGACGCGCGAAGCGTGCTCGGATTCGCTTCAGAAGTTGCCAGCGCGATTGGGCTTGTCGAAGCAGAAATCGACGCCGACAGGACGCGCCTTAACGCCACGCGAATTGCAGTAAGTGCCGTCGGAGAATATCTCGACGACCCTGACAATGCGGGCAAGAGGGTGCAGATCGTGCAGGCGGGACAACAGCTACTGAGTTCAATCGGTCGCGACCCCGCCGAGTGGATGTGGGGTACCCCTGGAGTGGCTGCTGCGTAGTCGTGACGACAGAAAACCGCGCGACTAGATTCATCCCGATTCCAGGTCAAGTATGATCACGGACTGCACGCAAACGCGTTGAGCCAGCCCACATCGTCCGCAAGCGGGCGGGCATCGAACGAGCCGGGCAATTGGTCGACCTTATTCGAGGAATTGCTCCGCGGAATCGTGCACGCGATGAATAACCGCATCACGTCGCTCAGCTCATTGGTCGAGTTGGCAGCGATGGACGATGAGGCGCCCGAAACCGAGAAGCTGCGCGACGAAATCACGCGACTGCACGAAGTCAGTGTGTTCGTTGGCGTCCTCGCGTCGCGCTCAGTGCAGCAGGAAGCGCTCGAGATTCACGCCGTTTTGGAGCAAGCCATGCGCATTCATGGCCATCATCCGCGAACGCGGACGGTGGCGTGCACCGTCGAGCGTAGCGAAACGGCGCTGGCAGTGCGTGTTCCACGCTGGGCGTTGCTGCGCTTGCTACTGCTCATGATCGACGCCGCGAAGCAGGCCGCTGCGCCAGGATCAGGAACCTCTGTCGCTGTGCGCGTGACGGGCGATGATCGGGATGTTCGCGTGTCTATCGCGTCCAAGGGGCCGCTCGGTAGCGATGCCGCGGAGCTTGCAGCCCTCTGCGGTGGTTCACTGCACGAACAGGGGGACCAAGTGCAGTTGCAGCTTCCGTCGCTTCAGGAACTGAGGCGTCTGGGAAAACTGGCCTCGTAGCCCTCCCAATATCAGGCGGACGCCTTGAGTGGGCACATCATTTCGCGCAGGTGCGACAACGCCTTGGAGCGAATCTGCGAGACACGCGACTCACTGATGCCGAGTACGCCGGCGATCTCGCGTGAATTGAGGTCTTCGAAGTAAAAGAACGAGAGCACAACGCGCTGCTGCGGCTTGAGCTTGGCCAGCATATCGCGGAGGGCCGCAACCTGCTCCTCGCGCTCGAGACCATCGTCGGCCGACTCACCTGTGGCGCGGAGAAAATCGATGGGCGATGGGCGACCCTCTTCCTGCTGGTCGTCGTTCGCGTTCAACGATACGTGGACCGTGCGCTCGATGTCGGACTGCCAGCGCCAAAGCGTCTCGACGTCGATTCCCATCTGGAATGCAAGCTCGTTCTCGTGCGGCTTGCGGCCGAGCGAGCGCATGAGTCCTTCGCGCGCCTGCCCAATCGTGCGAGCCTTGTGGCGAATGGAGCGCGGCACGTGATCCTGCCGGCGAAGTTCATCGAGAATGGCGCCCCGAATGCGCGGCACAGCGTAGGTACTAAAGGCGATGCCGCGCGACGGATCGAATGACTCGACTGCGGCCATCAACCCGAGTGTGCCGACCGTGACCAGCTCGTCCGGGTCAATGTCAGCAGACAAACTGCGTCCCAGCTGCTTGGCGACGAAGTGGACGAGGTTGAGGTTCGCGTGCACCAGCGCATCGCGAGCAGCAAGACTTCCGTTGGCGTTCGCTGACCAGCGAGATGATTTTTGCACGGGGCCCCAGCGGCGGAGAGGTTGACGGCAGCGGGTTTAGAGGAAGGAACTACCAGTCCGCTGGCGTTTCGATGTCCCTCTTCAAGGCACGTCGCGAGCCTCGTTGTCTGAGGGTAAAAACGACCCAGTTACGTGCGCCGATCAGGCTACGGGCTAGCGCATAACGCCTTTCCGTGTAATAGTTTAGAGGTGCCATTCCGCAACGAGCCGTAGGTCAGCAAGCGGTCCCGGCAAATCAAAAAACACGCTGCAGGTCCTGCCGCCCGGCAGAAGTTGCCGGGTCGCTATGCCCTCGAATGCTCTTTTAGGCGCGTATCACAGGCAGCTTCTTCCCATTACTGGCCTCATGTCTCGCGGCACATTTGACTCTCCAGCGTTTCTCGCCACGGTCGCCGTAACGGGCGCTACCGGGATGATTGGCTCCGCCTTGGTCGATCGTCTCCGGTCGCGGCGACATACCGTCCGTCGACTGGTGCGCGGTAAGGCAACACAACCGGGCGACGTCGTATGGAGCCCATCCGCGGACGCGCTCAGCACCGACGCCCTCGATGGCTGCGACGCGATCATCCATCTTGGCGGCGCACCCATAGCGCAGCGCTGGACCGAATCGCAAAAACGCGAAATCAGGGAGAGCCGCGTTCGCGGGACCACGCTGCTGGCTCGCGCGATTGCCGGCATGGTGGTAAAGCCACGCGTCGTGCTCAGTGGATCAGCGATTGGTTACTACGGAGATCGAGGCGATGAGCGACTCGACGAACGCAGCGGCCCGGGTAACGACTTTCTCGCGGAGGTCGTTCGTGCGTGGGAAGACGCAGCGCTTCCAATTGCGGACGTTGGCGTTCGCCTCGTGATGCTTCGCACCGGCATCGTGTTGAGCGCGAACGGAGGTGCGCTCGCGAGGATGCTGCCGCCATTCAGGCTCGGCGTCGGTGGCCCGATGGGTGGCGGGCGGCAGTGGATGAGCTGGATCTCGATTGACGATCACGTTCGCGCGATGGAGCATGCACTCTTTGCCGAATCGCTGCAGGGGCCCGTGAATCTCGTCGCACCCAACCCGGTGACGAACGCTACTTTCGCCACGACGTTGGGGCGCGTTCTCAATCGACCAGCGCTGCTTCCGCTGCCGGCTTTTGCACTCGAGTTGATGTTTGGTGAGATGGCGCGAGCAACGATACTCGCTGGTCAACGCGTTGCCCCGCATGCGTTGACTGCTTCAGGGTTCGAGTTCAGCGAACCAACATTGGAAGGCGCGTTGCGGAGCGTCCTGAACGCCGCGCCGTGAGTCGTCCGGAAACTTCGCCTGTGTTATCGCGTTAGGTTGTCATACCATTGGCGCGCCAACTGCGCCGGAGAGTAGCAAAAAATGGGGGCCATAATACTTGAGGGGGTGCAATTCGCCGCGTTGATCGCGGCGGGAGGCGCCCTTCTTTATTGGTTATTGACGTTGACACCAGCGGGCGTCCGACTCCGTCAGACGCGAAACCGGAAGCGTATCGAGCGCATGGCTGCGCTGGTGTGCCCAATTCACGGCCTGCGCACAGAAGACCAACTGGTACGTCTCGCGAACGGAGAGCGAGTGTGCCCTGACTGTTACAAGGAGACGCTCCATGAATAGCACCACGTCGGACCGCGTGGGCACGATGACTTTCGAACCGGAGACGGATAGCCGGCAAAAGTTAAAACGCATCGTTCTCGGTGTGGTCACGCTCCTGGCTGTACTGACGCTGCTTCCCTCGACGTTCACGTACGTGAACCCGGGCTACGTTGGCATCGTGATCCATCGCGGCGGCGGCGGCGTCGATCCCGTGCCGCTCGGGCCCGGGGTGCACGCTCGCGTGCCATTTCTCACGGGCATCGAGGAGTATCCGATTTTCCTCAAGACGCTCATCCTCGCGAAAAGCGTGAACGAAGGCACCGCATTGAACGACGAGATCAACGTGAACAGCGTGGAAGGGCAACCACTCGCGCTCGATGTATCACTGTCGTTTCAGCTCGACCAGTCGCACACGCCAAAGCTCTACACGATGTTCCGGACGGATATCGACCAGATCACGCACGGCTTCGTGAAGCAGACGATTCGTCAGGCGCTGCAGGAAGTGGTTGGCACCGAGCCAGTCGCCGATGTGATCGGGCCGAAGAAGGCAGAGGTGACCACTCGCGTCAACGCGCTCATCGCGAAGCATCTGCAACCGCTTGGCTTTGACGTAAAGCAGTTCACGATCAATGAGCTCCGCGCACCAGCGCAGGTGATGGAGGCGATCAACCAGAAGAACGTGATGCAGCAGCAGGCACTGACTGCGCAGAACGAGCTGCAGAAGAACACGTTCAACGCGCAGGGCGACTCGATCAAGGCAGCCGGCCGCGCAAAGGCGATTACAGCGGAGGCGGAAGCACAGGCTCGCGCAAACCAACTGCTATCGCAAAGCATCACGCCGAATCTGGTACAGTACGAAATCGCGAAGAAGTGGGATGGAAAGCTGCCGACGTACTCAGGCGGCGGAACACCACTCATTCAATTACCGACGAAGCCGTAAACGTACTCCTGTCAGGAACGAAATGGAGGTCAGACTGAAGGTGCGCAGATAGTCGCTATCTGAGCACCTGGTCCCTCTTCCTGGCCAGAGCTCAATGTGCCGCGACGCTCAGCACTTCGAACATCCAGCAACAGAGTGAAGCAATTCCACATCCTGCCAGCCAGCCCCCCAGCACATCCGTACTCCAGTGCCAGCCGAGTGCCACTCGGCTAAACCCCGTGACGACGCAGAGCGCCAGCGCGCACACCACAGCCACCGGCATCGGCACCAGGCCCGAGCGCACCAGGATGTACGCACTCGTCGTCACGACGGCGGTCGCGTTTGTCGTGTGTCCACTCGGAAATGCCGCCTCGGTTTTGTCGCGAAGCAACGCGACCTCCGGTCGTGGACGATGATAAATGAACTTTACGAGATGATGGACGGTGATGCCGCCGAGTGACGCGCTGGCGAGTGGGAGAAGGAAGTTGGCCGGAGGATCGGCGCGCGTCAGGAACACGGTCGCTGCCGTCGCAGCGGCGATGACCGGATGCACGAACTTCTCTCCGGTAAGCGTGGCTGCACCCGCCGCTCGACGAAGGTATTGCCGATGCGGGCCGGCCTTCTCCTCGATGAGGTCATCAATGCGCTGCACAGGTCGAGTCCGGGTGCCCAACGCAAGCACGATGAGCCCTGTTCCCGAGACGATTGCCGTCGTCACAAAGAACGGCGTCGTGGGAATACTCAGCGCGATGCCTCGGGCAACCAGCGTGTGATCAGTTCGATCACCTGCTGCCGCGTTACGGGCTTGTCGAGAATGGCGGCCGCGCCAGCGAGCCCGGGCCGCGACTCGCTACCCACTACGCTGACGATCACAACGGGCGTGTCCTTGAGCGCATCATCCATCTGCAAGATGCGAAACACATCGAAGCCACTGATTTTCGGAAGGCGAAGGTCGAGAAAAATCATGTCGGGCAGGAGTTCGCGCGCCAAGTGCAGCGCCTCGATTCCTGTGTCGGCGTTTGCGACGCGGCAACCCAATTCCTCGATGAGCTGGCCCAGCAGTAGCCGCGCATCGGGATCATCATCGACGACGAGAATCAACGGCGCGGAATCGGTATCCTTGCGGCGACCGCCTGCCGGCCCGGTCCCCTTCGTCACGACGGCCGGCATTCCAATCGGCGTTCGTCGCGTCGAGCGCGGCGGTTCGCCAAACCAGATGGTCATCGTCGTACCGGCACCCTCAGCACTCGCCACGTCGAGGCGATGGCCCATGAGGTCGCACAGCGAGCGCGAGATCGCGAGGCCGAGCCCTGTACCGCCAAAGCGTCGAGCGGTCATCGTTTCCGCCTGTTCGAACACATTGAAAATTGCGTCGAGACGATCCGCCGGAATGCCAATGCCGGTGTCGCGCACAGCGATACGAATCGGCGTGCCGTCGTCGTCCGCCTGGATGATGACCGCCACCTCGCCGCGCTCGGTAAACTTGAGCGAGTTCCCAATCAGGTTGATGAGGACCTGCTTCATCCGCGCCGCATCCGTCTGAATCGACCGGATGGCATCGGGAATTTCGGCGCGCAAGACAACGGGCCGGTCGCGCGTCTGACCTTCGAGCTCCTCGATGGTTTCCCTCACGAGCGTGTCGAGCATCACCGCAGTGAGCTCGAGCGTCATCCGTCCCGCTTCGATCTTGGACAGGTCGAGAATGTCGTTGATCAGGCTGAGAAGATGGAGCCCATTGGTCGCGATACGGTGGCAGAATGAAACCTGATCCTCCGTCATCGTGTTCCCGCGATTTTTCTGCAGGACGTTCGCGAATCCGATGATGGAGTTGAGCGGCGTGCGCAGCTCATGGCTCATGCGCGCGAGAAAATCGCTCTTGGCGCGACTGGCCGCCTCCGCGGCATCGCGCGCGACGATGAGCTCGTACTCGACGTGCTTCCGCGCCGTGATGTCGCGGAAGTTCACCACCGCGCCCGACAACCGACCGTTCTCACGCACTGGTGACGCGACATACTCCACCTGCATGTCGCTTCCGTCCTTGCGCCACATCACTTCGTCGCTGACTTCGCACGGAATGCCTTCAACGGCGGCGCGATGAATAGGACACTCCGATGCTGGATACGGCGATCCATCGGGTCGAGTGTCATGCGTCCTGTCGTGCATGTTCTGCCCAATCAACTCCTCGGGTCCATAGCCCAGCATGTCCGAGCCGCGCTTGTTGACGAATGTGATCATGCCGAGCGCGTCGAGACCGAAGATCCCTTCGCCTGATGCGTCGAGAAGCTGCCGGATGTTCGTCGCGAGTCGTTGCCGTTCCTCATTCGCCGCTCGGCGCTCGGTGACGTCGCGCAGCGTGCCCATCGTGCCTTCGACCTCGCCCCCGACGCCCCGTACGAGGTGCGTGCTTGCCTCGACCCATCGATAGCCACCGTTCCGGTGGAAGTACCGCACTTCGACGAGGCTCGTCTCGACAGTCCCCGCTGCGAGCGGACCTAACGCGTCGAGGAGCACCGCGCGGTCCGACGGATGGACGTACGACAGGTAGCTGGTGCCGAGACTTGTCTCCACCGGATTGCCGGTGAGTCGCGCCCACGCGTTGTTGAGGAACGTCCACATCCCCGTGGAATCGGTGCGGAAGAAGACGTCCTGCAACTGTTCGATGGCCGAGCGGTACTTCTCTTCGCTGAGTGCCAGTGCCTGGGCGGCGGCTTCGCGCTCGGTCATGTCGTGCACGAGCACCATGCGCGCGGAGCGGCCGAGCCACTCGAGCGGATAGGAGCTGATTTCTACGTGGAGCCGTCGGCCGGCCTTGGTGCGGTGCACCGATTGCGCACTGTGGCGGTCCGCGTCCCTTGTGGTCGCGAGCATGCTGTCCAGCAGTCCCTGCCCGGACGGCGGGCGAATGTCGCGGATGGTCATGGCGAGGAACTCTTCGCGCGACCATCCATAGCTGCGCACTGCTGCCTCGTTCACCTCCAGAAAGCGAAGGGTCTGTCGATCATAGACCCAGGCAGGCTGAGGCGAGAGCACAAACAACGGCCGATAGCGTTCATCGGCGGAGGACGCGGCTTCGGAGGAGATGTCTGAGTCCATCGCTGGAGATGGTCGTACGGCGCGTGACTATCTTGTAGTCACGCCGCTTTGCGCGCGAGTGGCAATGCGTGCGATTCCCACTCCAAGAATCGAGCCCAAATGCCTGTCGTCCCTTTTGAAAGCTTGCCTGATGCATCTCGCGTCTGGGTGTTCGGTAGCGACAAACCCCTGAGCGACGAGGGCACGAAAGCGTTGCTGGATGGGGTAGATCACCATCTTGCGGAATGGAAGGCACATGGTGCCCCGCTGACGGTATCGCGCGAGTGGCGCGACGGTCGCTTTCTTGTCGTCGCCGTAGACCAGAGCACTGCTGGTGCAACGGGCTGCTCGATTGACGGATTGTTTCGCGTGCTGCAACAACTCGAACGCCAAGTTGGTGCGAGCCTCGTTGGCGGTGGCCGAGTGTTCTATCGCGACGACCACGGTGTGGCGCAGTCGACGTCGCGGGCTGAAATTGCGGCGCTGGCCGGCAGTGGGGTGGTCACCAAGGACACCGTGGTGTTCGACACGGCACTCATCGACCTGGGCACGTTCCGCGCGTGCTTCGAGCGTCGCGCGAAGGAGTCGTGGGTGAACGAACTGCTGGGTGAACGGTGAACGGTGAACGGTGAACGGTGAACGGTGAACGGTGAACGGTGGACGGTGAACGGTGAACGGTGAACAGTCGGACTCGGAACTCGGGACTCGGGACT
>JBDTXZ010000032.1:0-12320 GCA_040005935.1 bacterium
CGCTTGATGAACCCCTTGCGCTCGAGATTGCTCAGGTGCTCATGCACCGTGGCCAGCGAACTGTAGCTGAAATTCTCGGCGATCTCCTCGAAACTGGGCGCGTACCCGTTTTGCTCCGAGTAGAGCGTCAGATAGTTTAGAATCTCGCGTTGACGTTTTGTCAGCGGCATAGCTGCCTCCTGCAGGTTTGAAACGACCGCCCAGACGGGCGGCAGCGGTGCTGCCCGAACAACCCCCGAATAGCTTAGCCGAATAAGTCCCGAAGTGCAAGCACATTCTCAGTGGAGTCCTCCGACGGGTACGCTCGGGGCGATCGTCGCGGAAGCTCAACTGCGCGCGGCCGCCCTCGAACCCCGTCTTGACAGTTTCAGCAACGCGGTCTCCGCGCTGCCACTCGCGCCGTGTCTCGAGGCAGCGCTTCGGCAACCGACCGTCGCGCTCTTGGCAGAGGTAAAACGCCAGTCGCCGTCCAAGGGCCTCATCGCCGGCTCACTCGACGCGGTGGAGCAAGCGGGCGCGTACCGTGACGGAGGCGCCGCAGGCGTCAGCATTCTCACTGAGCCAAAACACTTTGGCGGCTCGTTACAGGACCTGCGCAATGTCATCCGGCGGCTCGGGCTGCCCGTCCTCAAGAAGGACTTTCACGTCGCACCAGCTCAGCTGTACGAAGCCCGCGCCGAAGGCGCGTCCGCGGCCCTCCTGATCGTGCGCGCGGTGTCACCGGAGGTCCTGAAAGAGTTGGCATCGTGCGGGCGTTTGCTCCGCCTCGAACTGCTCTTTGAAATCCGCGACGAACGGGAGTTGGAACAGGCAATCGGCGCCGGAGCCACCATGATCGGCGTCAACAATCGCAACCTGGAGACGCTGGTCATCGATCCTGCCACGGCAGAACGGCTCATCCCGCTGATTCCCTCGCACATCGTCGCGATCGCGGAAAGCGGCGTGAACACACGTGCCGACGTTGAGCGGTACGCAGCCGTCGGCGCCGATGCGGTGCTCGTTGGATCGAGCCTGTCCGCGTCCGCGGATCCTGCTGCAGCGACGCGAGCACTGGCCGGAGTCGACCGGAGGGCGCGTGGCGGCTGACGTCAAGATCTGTGGCCTGACGCGCAGCGTCGACGCGGCGATCGTCGACGCCGCGGGCGCGGCGTACCTTGGGGTCATCTTCGCCGGCGGCCCACGAGAACGCTCTGCCGCAGAGGCACGCATTACGCTGGCGGGGCGTCGAGCGCGGAAGGTTGGCGTGTTTGCGTCGCAAACTCCGCAGGAGATCGCTGATATTGCGGTTGTCGTGGGGCTCGATGTGTTGCAACTCCACGGGGCCAGCAACCCGGAACGCATCGCCGCGGTGCGCGCCGCGACTGGACTCGAGGTGTGGGCCGTTGTTCGGACGTCGACCGGAATGCTGACCGAGCACGATGAGGAACTTGCGGATGTTGCCGACGCGCTGCTCGTCGACGCATTGGTTCCCGGCCAGCTGGGTGGAAGCGGCGTTACCCTGCCATGGCTGCAACTGGGCGAATCACTGGATGCCATGGCGTCAGGACATCGCATCATCTTGGCCGGCGGTCTCACGCCGGACAACGTCAGTGAGGCCATCGACTACGTTTCCCCGATGGTGGTTGATGTTTCGTCTGGAGTCGAATCGGCTCCGGGAATCAAGGATCAGAAACTCGTGCGCGCGTTCATCGCCGCCGCACGTGCCAGCGGAGCAACTGCATGAGCGTGTCGGCATATCCGTCGGACCGGTTCGGGCAATTCGGCGGCAAGTATGTGCCGGAAACGCTCATTCCCGCGCTCGAAGAGCTGGAGGCGGCGTATGCAACGGCACAGGACGATGCGTCGTTCCGCAACGAGCTCTCCACGATGCTGGCGACTTACGTCGGCCGTCCCTCTCCATTGAGCGAAGCACCTCGGCTTTCCGAGCGGGTGGGCGCACGCGTGCTGCTCAAGCGCGAGGACCTGAACCACACCGGAGCGCACAAGATCAACAACACGGTTGGGCAGGTGCTGCTTGCTCGACGCATGGGCAAGCCGCGCATCATTGCCGAAACGGGCGCTGGCCAGCACGGCGTGGCGACGGCGACCGTGTGCGCACACTTCGGGCTCGAGTGCGTCGTGTACATGGGCGAGGAGGACATGCGGCGCCAGTCGCTGAATGTCTTTCGGATGCGGCTCATGGGAGCGACGGTCATTCCGGTGACGAGCGGGACGCGCACGCTCAAGGATGCCACGAGCGAGGCGATCCGCGATTGGGTCACGAACGTGAACGACACACACTACATCATCGGGTCCGTGGTTGGCCCTGCGCCGTATCCGCGCATGGTACGCGACTTTCAGGCGATTATCGGTGCCGAAGCGCGCGCGCAGGTGCTCGAGCGGACTGGCGCACTACCGAAGAGCGTGGTGGCCTGCGTCGGGGGAGGTTCTAACGCGATGGGTATTTTCTACGCCTTCGTGCCCGACGCCGGAGTTGAGTTGATTGGCGTAGAGGCTGCGGGCGAGGGGCTCGAGACCGAGCGCCACTCGGCGTCGTTGACCAGCGGGACACCAGGCGTGTTGCATGGAGCGCTCAGCTACCTGCTGCAGGACGACGCGGGGCAGGTACATCCCGCGCATTCAATTTCGGCCGGGCTCGACTATCCGGGCGTTGGACCAGAGCATTCCTACCTCAAGGACAGCGGTCGCGCGCTCTACGTCTCCGTCCGGGATGACGAAGCCATGGATGGGTTCAAGACATTGAGCCGCTTGGAGGGCATCATTCCCGCGCTGGAGTCTGCGCACGCGGTCGCGTGGATCACACGGGAGCATGCTCGCTGGAGTGCGGACGACGTCGTGCTGTTGTGCGTGAGTGGGCGCGGTGACAAGGATGTGGCGCAGGTGATGGAAATGGGTATCTTGGACGCGTGACGAACCGGCCGCCCCACCTCACCAAGAACGGGATGGAACCGGCGCCATTCGAGCGCGAGCGAGTCGAGGAGTTGCTGCGGCTGTTCGGTAAGGCGGCGCGGGCGCATCAGCTGTATCTCCCCAATAATCCCGTATACAAGGCCGCGCACGATGCCTTGCGTGCGGGCTTTGTGCCTATTTGGAAGCAGGCCGAAGAGATCGCGCTCACGTTCACGGAAAGTGAAGTGAAGTGGGAAGGCGAGACGGTCCTCGAGGAAACAACCCGCGGTGGCGACAACCTGCCATGGCTGTTCTACAAGGACGGCGTGCGCGAACTCCGCATGCTTCGCGGCTTCGAAACAGAGGAGTTGGACAAGCTGCTCGGCATTCTTCAGCGCGTGCGGAAGGCGTCGCCTGAGGAGGATGACCTGCTCACGCTGCTGTGGCAGGGTGATTTTGTTTGCCTGCGATATCGGTATGTGGACCTCTCGCAAGAGTCGACTGTTCCCCTCGCTGATGGCGGCGAGGCACTCGTTGCGTCGCACGAGGACCCTCGGCAGGCGGTCGAAGAAGACGAGGACTCCGAGACGCGCAGTAGCGCCGTCAACATGTCGGATTTCGACGGGACCCTCTATTTCCTCGACGAGAAGGAAATCGAGTACCTGCAGTCCGAAGTGCATCGCGAGTATCAGACAGATCTGCGCAGGAACGTCGTCAGCGTGCTTCTCGACATTTTCGAACAGCAGACGGACGCGGCAGTCCGCGACGAAGTGGCGGAGGTGCTCGATAGCCTCATGCTGCACATGCTGTCCGCCGGTCAGTTCAACACGGTGGCGTATCTTGTTCGCGAATCGCTCATCGCTGTGCAACGGTCGGTCGACTTGCTGCCCAAGCAACGTGATCGTCTGTCGGCCCTTCCAGCACGCTTGAGTGCGCCGGATGCATTGACGCAGTTGCTTCAGTCGCTCGACGAAGCGCACGACCTTCCGTCGTCTGGCGACCTGCTCGAGCTATTCGAGCAGTTGCGTGGCCAAGCGCTCGGAACGGTGTTCGACTGGCTCGGTCGTCTTCAGAATCAGCGCCTGCGCCCCGTGCTGGAGCAGGCCGCTCAACGCCTTGCCTCGCAGAACACCACCGAGTTGGTGAAGCTGATTTTGTCCCCGACTGGGCATGTCGCGCTGGAAGCAGTTCGGCGTGCCGGATCACTGCAGACGACCGCTGCAGTCGCGCCAATCGCGAAAGTGCTTTCTGATGGAGCGCCGGAGATTCGGCTCGCCGCAGTGCAGGCGCTCAATGAGATCGGGTCCGCTGGTGCGCTCCAGGCGCTGGAGCGTGCCGTGGAGGATACGGAGCGCGACGTTCGAGTTGCGGCGCTGCGTGCGCTCCAATCGCGGATGTACCGCGCTGTCCTGCCGCGTCTCGAGACGATCGTGAAGGACAAGTCAGTGCGTGAAACGAACCTGACTGAGAAGATGGCGCTGTTCGAGGCGTATGGCTCCCTGTGCGGTGAGCGCGGCGTGCCGTTCCTCGATGCGACCCTGAATGGGAAGTCCTTGTTCCGGCGTCGCGAAGACGCGGAACTCCGCGCATGCGCGGCCGTCGCACTGGGGCTCATCAAGACGGCAACCGCCCAGGCGGCGCTTCAAAAGGCCGCTGGGGAGAAAGACGTCGTCGTTCGAAACGCTGTGAGTCGCGCACTCAAGGGAGTGGCAACATGACCACGCCATCCGGAGGCCACAGCACAGGCCCGTTCATCCAGCCGGCCGGTGGGAGACAGACGCCGATCGGTGGTCCTTCCGTTGAGGCCGGCGGTGACGCCTACATTCGTCGGGCGGGCAAGGGGCTCATCCTCGCTCTTTATGCTGCATTCCGAGCGATCCGCATGTATCCGCTCAAGAATATGGCGGTCCAAAATGCGGCCGAAGAGCTCATGACGCTCACCAACGAAATGTTGGCGCATGAGCACGAGCTCGAAATGCGCGTGTCCGGCGAATTCGTGTTCATCAACTCCGTTCGGCTCAGGCTCGACCTCGACAACTACGCCAGCTTCAGTCATCTGTTGTCCGTGTTCCGCGCCGCGGGCATTGGGTCGCTGCAACTGCATCTCGGGCCGACGGCGAAAGAGTGGCAGCGCTTTCTTGCGTTCCTCAATGTGCCGTCCAGCGACGCGCCCGCGGATCGGTTCATGGAGCTTACCGCGAAACTCGCGCAGCAGCAGTTGAGCGTATTCAAGATCGGCGAGCCCAGTGCGCAGGGAGACGAGGACCGCGAGAAGTCGAAGGAGGTGGCGAAGAAGACGTACGCACAATCGGTCTCCGTCACAAAGGACCTGATGACGTCGGTGCGTCTTGGACGCAGCCCGAACATCAAGAAGATCAAGCGCATCGTTCAGGGCATCGTCGATCAGATCCTGAACGAAGAGACGTCGCTGATTGGCCTGACGACCATACGCGATTACGACGAGTACACGTTCACGCACAGCGTCAACGTCTGCATCTTCTCGGTCGCGCTCGGCAAGCGCCTTGGGCTCGGCAAGATCCAGTTGTACGATCTTGGGATGGCCGCGCTGTTTCACGACATCGGCAAGTCCCGCGTGCCGTCGGAGGTCCTCAACAAGACAGGGGGTCTTACCGACGATGAATGGCGGTTGATCGCGGCGCACCCGTGGCTTGGTGCGCTTGCACTCTTTCAACTGCGCGGACAGCAAGAGCTTCCATACCGCGCGATGATCGTGGCGCACGAGCACCACATGAAGATCGATCTCTCTGGCTACCCGCGGCCCATACGCGAGCGTTCGATGAGCATGTTCAGCAAGATTGTCGCGGTCGCTGATGGCTTCGATGCCGCGACGTCGCGGCGTTCCTACCAGACAGTTCCGCTGACACCCGCGCAGGTCATGATGGAAATGCGCGACAATCCGCGCCGCGGCATGGACCCGGTGGTCGTCAAGGCGTTCATCAATCTCACCGGGATCTATCCGGTTGGCACGTTGGTCATCCTCGATACGTTCGAGCTCGGAATCGTCCATGCGGCGAATCCGATTGCTGAAATGTTGTCACGTCCGATCGTCCGCATCATCAGCGACGATCAGGGCAACTTGTTGCATCCCGGATCCCTGTACGATCTGGCCGAGCAGAGCGCGGAGAGCGTGTTCCTGCGTACGATCATCAAGACGGAGAACCCAGAGCGGTATGGTATCAGGGTTGGCGACTATTTCATCTGACGCAATTGCACGGCGATTCGCCGAGCTGAAGGACGCATCCCGCAAGGCGTTCGTTCCGTACGTGACGGCAGGTCACCCAGATCCCCTGCGTAGCGTTGCGCTGCTCCAGGGTCTCGAGTCTGCCGGTGCGGACGTCATCGAAGTTGGCGTGCCGTTTTCCGATCCGTTGGCCGACGGCGCGGTGATTCAAGCAAGCTCGCAGCGTGCGTTGGATCAGGGCGTGCGCTTCGATCAGGTGTTGCAGATCATCTCCGACGCGCGGCTGTCCGTGCCGGTCGTGTTGTTCAGCTACCTGAACCCGCTGCTTCGCGGAGGCGACGATGCGCTTCGCCGTGCGGCCGATGCTGGTGCGCACGGCGTGCTGGTCACGGATCTCCCCCTTGGAGCGGATCCTCAACGCGAAGCGTGGTTCGCGAACGGACCGCTGGATTTCATTCGTCTCGTCGCGCCAACAACGCCCTCTGAACGAATGGCGAAGATCGCGGAAACGGGGCAGGGGTTCGTGTACCTCATCAGCCGGCTTGGCGTTACCGGCGAGCAGGCGACGTTATCCGCTGAACTCCCGGCGACGGCAGCGCGTCTCCGCGCCGCAACGTCATTGCCGATTTGCATTGGCTTTGGCATTGCGACGGCCGAGCATGCGCGCGCCGCCGCGGCGTTGGCGGATGGAATTGTGGTCGGCAGCGCGATCGTACGAGCCGCGGACTCAAGTGTGGACTCCGCAGTCGCCCTGGCGACCGAGTTGCGACGCGCCATCGACGAGGCCTAGATGCGCTCCTTCCTCACGGCGTATGCCCGTGTCGTTGGAGCGATCGGCTTTGCGGTGCTCGTCGCGAGCCTGGTGGTTGACCCACGCTGGCGCGCGCAACCGCTTGCGATCGGCGTCCTCGTTGTGGTCGTCGTCTATCTCCGCACCCAACAAATCCCGCTCACCAAGTATGGTGCGCTAAACCTGCTCGCGATGCCGGCGCTATCTGGAGCGCTCGTCGCGGGAGCACCAACCAGCGCTCTGTCGCTATGGATCGGGATCGCGTTCGCGGATGCCGTGTTACTGCGAAAGAGCTGGGACATCGCCTTCATTAATGCGGGACGTGAAGTCGTTGCCGTGATCGCGGCATTCGGTGTGTTCGCGTGGGGCTCGGTCTCCATGGGGACCGAGAGCACGAAGCTCAACGCGGATACGCTGCCGGCGCTCGCACTTCTAGTGTTCACGTACTTCCTGGCGAGCCGGCTGCTGCTCTACTTCACGCTGCTGCTGCGTGACAAGCTGCTCGACGAAGAGAAATCTCTCATTCTCCGGTACGAAGTCATCGCATTCGGCGCCGGAACCATTGCGGTCGCGATCGTGCTGCTCGCGTTTGGCAACTTGAGTCCGGTCGGTTGGGCGCTTGTCGGAGTTGTGCTTGGGGGGGCCGGGATGCTCGTCAGGCGCATCCTCGAGGAATCGATTGCCGCGGAAGAACTGAACAAGATTCTCGCGATGGAGCAGATCGTATCATCGGATGGTGGAATCGCCGATGCATTTCGACGGATCGAGCTCCTCGCGCATCGCTTGGTGGATTGGCGGGAGTTTCGCATCGGCCGATACGAGAACAATGTGTTGCTCCACGTCTGGCGTGGAAGCGAAGGCTATCTCAACCCGCCGCGCGAGCCGGACGCGGTCATGGCCGCGTTGCGCGCCGAGAGCCTCGCCACCGGACAAGCGATCAAGGTGGACGACGTGTTGCGCGATGAGCGCGTGTTGACGGGCCGCTCGGCCTCGCGCAGCGTCGTCAGCTTGCCGTTGCGCTTTGGAGACCGGACGGTTGGCCTCCTCGAGTTGGAGCATCACAAGCCCGACGCGTACACGGATAAGGAAGTGGCACTCATGAAGCGGTTTGCGTCGCAGCTTGCGACGACGCTTCACATCTACGACTTGCGCCGTCCGCTGCTTGAAGCCATGACGCGTGTGAGCGACCAGTTGGAGACGCTCACCGCCTCTGCGCGCGCGCTGCGTGGCGGTGGTGAGTCCGTCGCGCGCACCATCGCTGAGATCAGTCGTGGCATCACGGAAGAGGGTGAGCAACTCGGCAGGTCCATCGAGGCGACGAGCACGCTGCAGGCGGCCACGAAGGATGTCGTGCGCGACGGCAGTGCCGCGGCGGAAGCCAGCCAGCGCGCCACAGAGATCGCGACGGAACATCGGCACACCATTGCCACGGCCATTGAGCGGCTCGTTGGTGCGAAGGTGTTCGTTGGCGAGAGCGGTTCGCAGATTGCCGACCTTGCCACGAGCGTACGGCGCATCACGGAGTTCATTGCTGTCATCCGCGAGTTGGCCGATCAGACAAACCTGCTCTCGTTGAATGCGGCCATCGAGGCCGCGCGCGCTGGCGTGCAGGGAAAGGGCTTCGCCGTCGTGGCCGACGAGGTGCGCAAGCTCGCCGAGCAAAGTGCGCGTGCGTCCGACGAGGCAGGCGAGATCGTTGGCGCGTTCGAGGAACAGATGCGGCGCGTCGCGTTCCAGATGTCTCGCGGCGAAGACATTGTGCAGGACGTCGGGACACTGTCGGAGCAAGCACGACAAGCACTCGACCTGATCGTGGACGCCACGGAAAGTGCGGCCATGGGTGCGCAGCGCATCGCTGTCACGTCTCGCGAGCAGGAATTGGAGTTTGCCAAGTTGAGCGAACGCGTAAAGCGCATCGCCGTGATTTCGGGGCGCAATCGCGACGGCGCTGAGCAGGTGACGCGTAGTGCGCGTGATCAGGCGACTGCGCTGCGCGAGCTCGAGGGCGCAACGCAGGAACTCCGCAACGTGGCCACGTACCTCGGCGAACTCACTCGGCGCATTACCAGCGTCGCCTGACGTGAGCACAAACCTGATGGAAGTCGCCCTCATCGGGATGCGCTATCACGTGTGCGTGGGGATCCTCCCGCATGAGCGCGAGACGCCACAGCCACTCGAAGTCGATCTCGTTGTGCGGCATGCGAATGACCGGCATGACGTGCTCGATTATCGCGAGTTGTATGACGCGGCACGTGCAACGATCGAGCGTGATCCGCTCACGTATCTCGAATCGCTGGCCGAGGCGCTCGCCGCGAGCGCACTGGCGATCGATGGTGTGCTCTGGTGCCGAGTGGTCCTACGCAAACCTCACGTGGCGCTGGGCGGCCCACTCGCGTACGCGCAGATCGCGGTGGAGCGAGAACGTGCCTGAAATCGCCTACGTGGCTCTCGGTGGAAATCTCGGTGACCGCGCCGCATATCTCGCGTCCGCGCGGAGCGCCCTGACACTCGTGCGTGGCGTGGAACTGGTTGCGGCTTCACGGGTGGAGGAGACGGTTCCTCTTGGGTCGAGCGTCCAGGGTCCGTATCTCAATCAGATGATCGCAGTCGCGACGACGCTGTCGCCTGAGGCGCTTCTTGACGGGCTGCAACAGATAGAGCGAGGACTCGGCCGAGTGCGTGGGCGTCGCTGGGGCGCTCGCACGATCGATCTGGACATCGTTCAATACGGGGAGACGCGGCTCTCGACTTCGAGACTCGACTTGCCGCATCCGGGCCTGACGGATCGAGAATTCTGGAGGCGCGAGATCGCGGAGCTCAATGGACTCTTGAGGCCGGCGGAGGGTCTGTGATTGCTGAGATGTTGTATCGGGCGCGTTCAGAGATTACCCCGCGAGTGACGACCCAGAGATTTACCGCCGAGGGACGCGGAGGCGCGGAGGTGCGCAGAGGACTGCTTGTGTTTTTCTCTGCGTTCCTCTGCTCCTCTGCGTCCTCTGCGGTTAACGGTGACTACTGTGGCCCCGGTTTGCACCATGAGGCGGTCACGTGAAGGACCCGCATCCACTCGTCTTGCCGTCGTGGTCACAGGTGACCGAGAAGCGTCTTGCGCACATCACGCGTGTTACAGCCCTCCTCGACGAATGGTCGGCTGCGCTTTGCCTTGCCACTAAGGAGGCAACCGCATGGCACGACGCCGGTCGCCTGCATGATGCATTGCGCGATGCGCCGGAGTCGGTATTACGCGATCTCGCCGGCGACGTTCCCGGATACACGCTCGAGATGTTGCACGGGCCAGCGGCCGCCGAGCGCCTGCTCGCCGAAGGGGAATCACGCGTCGAGTTGCTCGAAGCAATTCGCCACCACACGGTGGGGTCGATTGTGTGGGACAGGCTGGGGCGTGCCCTTTACATGGCGGACTATCTCGAACCGGGGCGAAAGTTTTCTCGTGCCGATCGCGCCTATCTTGCCGCCCAGGTGCCCAACGATTTCGATGGAGCGTTTCGACAAGTCGTACGCGCGCGGCTCGAATGGTCGCTGCGCGAAGGCATGCGCCTTTACCCTGAAACCGTCCAGCTCTGGAATGCCGTGCGATGAAGCGCGGTCCGATCGTTCTTGCAGGAGGCGTTGTCTTTCTTGTGCTGATTGGCGCTACGTGGGCGCTTCGCGCCCGCCGCGGAACCACGGGCGTGGCAGTGACACATGCGCTTGACGCCACGGTGCACGCACCCGCCGGTGTCCGTGTTCGCGTGCAGGTGATCAACACGACGCGCACGCGTGGACTCGCACGACGGGCGACGCGTGTGCTACGCGATCAGGGTTTCGACGTCGTCGAAATGAGCACGGGATCACCGCTGCGCGACACGACGCTCGTGCTCGATCGCTCCGGGCATCCCGCGTGGGCGGCGAACGTCGCCAAGTTGCTCGGTCCTGCCGCGCGCAGCGAGACGAGACCCGACAGCTCACACTACCTGGACATCACCGTGCTGCTCGGCAGCACGTGGCGCGCGCCGGCCGAGCCGCTCGACCCGTAGCTGGCCACACGCCGCGGCGATGTCGATGCCGCGGCTCTTTCGCACTGCGACCTCCACATCGCGATCACGCAGGAGACGCGCAAAGCGAGAGATCTCATTCCCGGACGTGGGCACGAAGCCTTGCGAGCCGCCGGGATGCAACGGAATCAGGTTGACGAACGCGCGACATTCACGTGCAAGCGCGGCAAGCGCTCGCGCCTGTTCCACGCCATCGTTCACGCCACCCAGCATCACGTACTCGAACGTCACGCGACGGTCGAACACCTTCGCGGCTTCGATCACTTCGGATAGCGGGAACTTCGTGTTGATCGGCATGAGCTGCTGGCGCAACTCGTCCGTTGGCGCGTGAATGGAGATGGCGAGCCGGAATTGTTCCGGACGTTTTCCAAGGGCGATGATGCCCGGTAGCACACCCACGGTCGAGATGGTGATGTGGCGCGCACCGATACCCAGCGCGCGCGGATCGTTGAGGAGCGTGAGCGTGGGGTCAACCGCTTTCCAGTTCATCATCGGCTCGCCCATGCCCATGAACACAATGTTCGTCACCTCAATGGGCGGATCGAGCAGGCGCATCTCACGCACCTGACCGGCGATCTCGTACACCTCGAGGTTGCGCGAGAAGCCCATGGCGCCCGTGGCGCAAAACGCGCAACGCAGCGCGCAGCCCGCCTGAGACGAAATACAGATCGTGACGCGATTGCCATCGGGAATGGAGACGGTTTCGATGGCTTCGCCGTCGTGCAGACGGAAAAGGAATTTCTGCGTGCCGTCAGTCGACTCCTGGCGCACCGCCAGCTCGAGGCGCGGCAAGACGAATCGCTCGTCGAGCGCTGAGCGCAGCGCAACGGGAAGCTCGGTCATGTCTGCGAACGAAGCCGCCGGCACCTCCCATAGGCGGCGCAACACCTGTCCCGCGCGATACGAGGGTTGCCCCAGCTCCGCCATGGCCGCGGCAAGCCTCGCTTCCGCGTCGGGGGGAATCAGATTCAGGAGATTCTCGCGCTGCGTCATGGGGTCAGCACCTTCGGTATCACAGTCTTCAGGACGAACTGATAGGATGCCCCGAGTCCGGACGTCCCGTCCTCTCGGGCAATGCCGACCAGGTAATGCTTGTAATGCAGGCCCACTCCGAGCCGAACCCGTGTGGTTGATGAACCGAATGACGTTTCGCGCGCGACGCCGCCGCGCACATCGAGCAAGCCCGCCTGACCGGCAGCGTACAGGAAGCGTTCGTCTCCGCCACCTTCGTCCAGCTGGTACGACACCCCGACGCGGACGTCGCTGGTTGATCCCGGTACGTAGCCCTCAACGGCCCCGGCGGCACTTGCCCGTTCAAGACGCCTCGAGGGAGAAAGCAGGAAGCTGGACAGCGCAGCGCGAAACGGGAGGCGAAAGGGGCGGTCTA
>JBDTXZ010000033.1:0-12234 GCA_040005935.1 bacterium
ACGAAGCCGCCGTCGGCCGGTGACCACTCGACAACGTACGTGCGCGGATAGGCTTTGCCGTTCTTGGTCATGCCCATCACGGCTGGCGCGAGGCTGATGCACAGCCCGCAGCCCGTGCACTTCTCGTCGTCCACGGCGAGGCGCACACGTCGTCGAGGGAAGACACAACTGGGGTTGTCCCAATACGAGTCGAAGCGCTCCAGCGCACGCTTCGCCGAGCGGTACCCCTCGTTGATGTTTGCCTCGGTGTCGGTGAAACTCAGCCAATTTGCGTCGTTCACCCTTGGGCGGATGAGCACCATCGGCGGGCCGTGCCAGCGCTCCAGTGGAAATTGTTGGAGTGCGTGAAACATCATCGTGGCGGCGCGCATGTAGAGCGTGGCGAATCCCTGCGTATCGGCGCGCGCTTCCTGTGATGCGTCGGAGCTCCCGACGTCGACGGCAATGATCATGTCGGCATAATGCGATGTGATGGACACGGGAAGATTGTCCACCACTCCACCATCGATGCACGTGCGATCCCCAACGTGTCCCGGCGGAAAGAATCCCGGCAGCGCGCACGACGCATAGACGGCATCGCGAACGCTCACGTCTTCGAGGCCTGGCAGTCCCCACACGACTCGCGCACCACGATCGATGTCGACGGTATTTACGAGCAGCCGCTTTGGGAGTGCGGCGAAATTGCCCTCGGGAATCGAGCTGTCACACAGCTCGCGTAGCGGCTCTTCGAGGTAGATCGACGGCGCGCGCATTCGGTCGAGAAGCATGCCGAAATGATTCACGCGGAACAGGTCTTTTCGGCGCATCGCCATGACTCGCGTTGTCATGTCGTCCACAGTCGCACCGCCCAGATACGCGGCTCCGATCATCGCGCCAATGCTCGTTCCCGCGAACACGTCGGGCACGATTCTCAACTCCTCGAGCGCGCGAAGTACGCCGACATGCGCGAAGCCCTTCAATCCCCCGCCGCCGAGAACGAGGGCGATTCGTCTGCTCACGAAATGCTCCGGGTACAAGACAGCTTGCGCGGGCGCGATGAACGGCTGCGGGACACGCGCCGCGCTGCAAGGTAACGGAGCGAAGGAGGAGGCGAGACGACTGTCCGCTGAGCACGTGCTGCGTGCCGAGCGCGGACAGTAGATCTCGATTGTCGCTTACGGTCGCACGACCGGAAGACTACTGCAGGTATATGTAGAGGCCATACAACCCCGCCACCGCGCCAGCAACCGATATCGCGTAACCCGCGCCGTTGCCAATGACGATGCCTGTGAGAACGGCTGCGCCACCGACGATCATGAGTGCCGTTCCCTTGTCGTGTCCCTGACCAGCCGCGGGAGCCGCGGGCGCGTTTGACTCAACTGGAGCGCGTCGCACAGCGACCGTCGCCGCAGTGACCGTGGGCCCTGCTGCGGCGGCTGGTGCGTCGGCTACCGCCGGCGTCGGGGACGACGGCGCAACGGTGAGCGAAGCGTCCTGCGCGCGAAGCGGTGCAGCGAGAAGAAGTGCGGCGCCGAACACCGCGGCGATCGGACGGAAAGTGCGCGACAAGTCGATCATTGTAGTCCAGGAATGGGGAGTCGACGCCAGCCACAAAATTGGCGTCCCGTATGGTGGCGCCGTGACGCCACGTGGTCTAGTCTTTGACGCGTCTCTTCTGCGAACTTCGGGCCGTACGGCTCCGTCCTCCATCATCACCACATGACGCATGACTGAGCCCACCGCGCGGGCAGCGGCCGGTGGCGACGAACGTCTCCTTCGCGCAATTGGCGTGTGGGGCCTCGCCGCGGGCATCGTAAACGTCACAATCGGTGGCGGCATTTTTCGACTACCGTCTGGAGTCGCAGCGACGCTGGGCACCGCTGCGCCAATTGCCTACGTCGCATGCGCGGCCGCGATGGGACTCATGTTGCTGTGCTTCGCCGAGGCAGGTAGCCGAGTGTCCATGACGGGCGGACCATATGCCTACATCGAGACGGCGTTCGGTCCATTCGTCGGATTCCTGGCGGGCATGCTGCTCTGGGTCGGCATCACGTTGGCACTTTCGGCAGTGTCCTCCTTTTTCGCCGATGCCATCGCGGCGATGGTTCCGTCGATGTCGCTGTGGGCCAAGCGAGGCGCGCTCATCGTCACCTTGATTGCGCTCGCTGCCGCGAACGCGCGCGGCGTGGCAGGCGTCACTCGCTTCAACGCCGTCGCAACAGTCGCGAAGCTCTTGCCATTGCTCTTGCTCGTCGTCGTTGGGCTTTTTAGCATGCGCTCGGAGAATCTGCACTGGACGACGGTGCCGACAGGCGGAGCCGTCGCCCGAGCGTCGATCCTCCTCCTCTTCGCATTTCTTGGCGTCGAGTCGGCGCTGGTGCCCAGCGGTGAAGTCATCGATCCGGCACGCACGGTCCCACGGGCGATCTTCGCAGCCCTGGCGACAACGACAGTGCTCTACCTGGTCATACAGCTGGTCGCGCAAGGACTGCTGGGCGCATCGCTCGCGCACGATCCAACACCACTCGCATCGGCCGCCGCTGTCGCCATGGGTCCAGCGGGACGCACCCTCATTCTCGTTGGATCCGTCGTATCGATGTTCGGCTATGTGAGCGGGATGATGCTCTCGGTACCGCGCATGCTCTTCGCCTTTGGGCGCGATGGATTTTTCCCGGCGTCGCTTTCGCGGATTCACCCGGTCTGGCGCACGCCGCATATCGCGATCGCCGTGCAAACGGTGATCGTTGCCGTGCTCGCGATTTATGGGTACTTCGAGGTGCTTGCCGTCGCGGCCAATGTGACCATCCTCATCGTCTATGGTGGGTGCTGCCTGGCAGCGGTGCAGTTGAGACGCCGGGACGTGCGATCTGGCGGAATTCCGTTCAAGGTTCCCGCTGCGCGCGTGGTGCCGTGGGCGGCACTTGCGGTGATCGTCTGGATTCTTTCGAGCGTCACCCGAAACGAGTGGCTTGCGGCGCTCGCCATCGTTTGCGGCGCGGCGCTGGTCTTTGTCGTCACTATCCCCTCACGGCGCGCGCGCGCCCACAGCGTATGAACGACTCACTGCTTCACTTTCGCTCGGAGTTCCCGATTCTGGCCACCACGAACTACATGGTGTCCAATTCACTCGGCGCGATGCCGCGGGCGGTTCCTGCAATGCTGGCCGAATATGCCGAGGAGTGGGCGACGCGCGGTGTGCGGGCGTGGGCGCAGGGGTGGTGGGACATGCCGATTCGCGTTGGCGATGAAATCGCGCCACTCATCGGGGCGGGCGAGGGAGAAGTCGCCATGGTGCCCAACGTCTCCATCGCGCAGGCGCAGATTCTTTCGGCGCTCGACTATACGCCGGGCGGTCGCGACACGATTGTCATGACGGAGATGGATTTCCCGTCGGTCCGCTATGTGTACGACGAACTGGCCACGCGTCTCGGCGCCCGCATTGTCGTTGTTCCGACCGACGACGGCGTGAGTATCGACGAGGACAGGTTGCTCGCGGCGATCGATGAACGCACACGCCTCGTCGCCATCTCGCATGTCCTGTTTCGCTCGGCGTACGTGCTGAATGCGCGACGCATCTGCGAGCATGCGCATCGCGTTGGAGCGCTCGTGTCGCTCGATGCATATCACTCGGTGGGCATCATTCCGGTGGACGTGAAGGCGATGCGACCGGACTTCCTCACCGGTGGGGTGTTGAAGTGGCTGTGTGGCGGCCCGGGTGGATGCTTTCTTTGGGCGCGTCCGGAAGTGAGCGAGACGATTGCGCCCGCACTCACGGGCTGGCAGGCGCATGAGCATCCGTTCGCCTTCGAGCCGGAGATGGCGTACGCGGGCGGTGCGTGGCGTTGGCTTACGGGCACGCCATCAATTCCCGCCCTGTTCGCGGCAGTCGCTGGCCCGCGTTTGGTGCAGCAGGCGGGCTTGACGGCGATTCGCGAGAAGAGCATTCGGCAGACGACGCGGCTCATCGAGCTGGCAGACGCGCGGGGCTTTGCCGTAACTGCGCCGCGAGCGGCGGATCGTCGCGGTGGGACCGTGGCGTTCGACGTGCCACATGCGCGGGAGGTGGCGCAGGCGCTGCTCGCCCGCGACGTCATTGTGGACTACCGGCCGGGCGCCGGCATTCGCGTGGCACCACACTTCTATACGAGCGATGCCGAGGTCGAGGCCGTTGTCGCGCACATTGATGACATCCTCGCCAAGGATGCGTGGATGCGGTACACTGACAATAAGTTGGTGGTGACATAGTACAACCATTCAATCAGGCCTCCCAATGCCGCCAGCAACCAAACTTCGCAAAGCCTACGTCAACATCGATCACCCGGCCGTCATTCTTCGCTTTGAGGACGGCCACGAGATTCGCGTGTCGCAGGGCAAGGTGAAGACATTCGACGCCTATACGGGAGAAGTCATTCGCGTCGTCGCCGTGTACGACCCCACGTCAAAAGATCGCGACCTGCTCGAATCGGTTCGGGCTGAAGATCTGCCCGACGCCGAGCCGCACGAATCGCGGTGACGCCTTTGCGTCACCGCCTCGGTCTGTTTTTCGCGCTGCTCTCGGCACCGGGCTGCGCCAGCGGTCAGGCCGCTCGTTCGTCTGTCGCGCCATCAGCCCTCCAGCGCGCTGACACTGCCGCGCTGCACCGCGTACTCGACTCCCTGGCTGGCGCACACCGCGGGGTGGTGGGGTTCTCCGTTCACAACCTCGACACCGGCGAGCGCATCGAGCGCCGTGGCGATGAGACGTTTCCAACGGCGAGCCTGATCAAGGTTTCCGTGTTGGTCACCGTCTACGATCTCGTCGAGAAAGGAACGCTCGGCCTCGACGATCCACTCACGGTTCTGAAGATCGACAAAGTGGGTGGCTCAGGGCTGCTCCAGTTCCTGCACGACAACAGCACGGTCACGGTTCATGATGCGGCGTGGCTGATGACGACGATCAGCGACAACACGGCCACGAACCTGTTGCTGGACCGCATCATTATCCGGCGGGTGTGGGAGAAGATGGAGACGCTCGGCCTGATGCACACGAAGGTGCACTCGAAGAGTTTTCTTCGCAGCGCGAGCGTCGCCATGGATAGCTCCGTGAAGTACGGGCTCGGCGTAACGACACCGAACGAGATGGCGCACCTTTTCGCACTGCTCGCCGATGGAAAGGCGGTAAGTCCGAAGGCAGACAGCGCGATGCTCGATGTCCTCGCCCACAATGAGGATTTCGAGAAACTGCAGCGTTACGTCGTCTCACTGGATGTGCCGCACAAGACTGGCGCGACGAATCAGGTGCGCACGGAGTGCGGACTGTTTCCGCTGCAGTCGCGCGTTGCGTATTGCGTCCTGACGAAGGAGAACAAGGACGAGCGCTACATGATTGACAATGAAGCGCATGTGATGATGGCACACATGGGCGACGCCATTGTGCGAGCGTGGCCACGGCGACCTGCTCCGGTAGCGGCACCCTGAGCACCTCGACACGCGGCGTGCGCGTCCTTCCACAGATCGCTGACGCCCTGCGGGACGGTCACCCTGTTGTGGCACTGGAGAGTTCGGTGCTCGCGCAGGGGCTTCCCATCCCACACAACCGCGATGCCGCCGAACGGATGCTCGGCGCGGTGGAGCGGGGTGGAGCGTTGGCGGCGATCACCGCCGTTTGCGGTGGGCGGGCGGCTATGGGACTTGAGCCCGCTGAGCTCGAACGCTTTCTCGCCCGTGACGGCGTGCGGAAGGTTTCGTCGCGGGACCTCGGCGTGGCGATTGCACAAAGCGCGGACGGTGCTACGACGGTGGCGGCGTCGCTCTGTATTGCTGGCGCTACGTCGACATCAGTGTTTGCAACGGGCGGAATTGGCGGCGTACATCGCAATGCACCGTTCGATGAGTCCGCGGACCTTGTCGAGCTGGCCCGAACGCCGATGGTCGTGGTGTGCGCCGGTGCGAAATCCATTCTTGACCTACCCGCGACGCTCGAACGTCTCGAAACATTGGGTGTCGCGGTGATCGGCTATCGCACTGACGAACTGCCTGGGTTCTTTACGCGCTCCACGGGGCTCAGGCTCAGCGCCCGTGCAGACTCGCCGGAAGAGGTCGCGGAAATTCATCGTGCGGCGAGGTCACTTGGTCGCCGGCAGGCAACGCTCGTCGTTCAGCCACCGCCCCCGGACGTCGCCCTACCACAGGACCTGGTCGACGCGGCGGTGTTCTCGGCGCTCGAGGAGGCGAGCCGATCGGGCATTCGTGGTGCCGCAACAACCCCATTTCTGCTGGGCGCAGTGCTTCAGGCCACAGACGGGCGATCTTTATTGGCCAATCTCGGATTACTGGAGGAGAATGCCTTTCTGGCCGGACAGATAGCCGTTGCGCTGGCGGCCGAGGAAGGGTGAGCCGTACAACGTGAAAATATGTCAGGGAGATGCAAATTTCTGCCGCCAAAGTGTTGAACTTCCCACGCACCAAATGGTACAATAAGACGTCCCTCACGAGCAGGAGGCTTTCGTACCAATGGCCACTCCGTTCCTGAGCTCCGAAGAGTATGACGAGCGCGCGCACCAGCTCTACAACGAAGGTCAGTACGACGACGCGTTAAGTGTGCTCCGCGAAGGGCTGGCACTCTACCCCAACTCAGTCGAGCTTCACATTGGTGTTGGCTACGCGCGCCTCGCGCGTGAGGAGTTTGCGTGGGCACGCCGCAGTTTCGAGGAAGCGCTGGTCCTCGAACCAGAGCATGAAGACGCACTCGCTGGCCTTGGTGAAGCTCTGCTGAAGTTCGGGCTCGAGGATGCGGCGCTCCGCTGCTTTCGTCGCACGCTCGAGCTTGGCTATGCAGACGACCTCGACCTCATGCTGCAAAGCGGCCGAGCGCTGTTTCGCGAGGCGTCGACGCGCGACCGGCGGGAGCTGTTTAGCGCGTCACTCGAGTTCTTCGAGGTCGCGGCGCAACAGGCGCCCGACAGCGCGGAGGCAATTGCGTGTGTGGGCTACGCGCAGCATCGGCTGGGCGATGACGATGCGGCGATTGCCTCATTGCGGCGCTCACTTCAGGCCGACAACGAGCACGCTGAGGCGCGAATCTATCTCGCGAACATTATGTACGACCGCGGAGACTACGATGCATCGCTCTATCATTTCGAGAACACCACGACCGAGGATCACTGGGACGAGCTGGGCATTTGGCGCTTGATCGAACTCAAGCGTGCTGCACAGAAGCTCGATGAGCACGATCCCGAGCTCAAGCCGTGGGAAGACCGCCTGGCGGAATTGGGCGGCGAGCTGGATGACCTCGACGAGTTGTTCATCGAAGTGGATGGTGGAGTTGCCGGCGACGGCAGCGATGTGGAGGTCGCGCGTGGCCAACTCGAGCTGTTCGGCACGCTTCTTTCCTCGTTGGTCGAGCGGAAAGCGGAGGAACCCGCCGCGGCGGAGGTCACGGACCTCACGCCGCACGAGGTTTTGACGCGTGATGGCCGACAGCTCACTGGCTCGTGGGAGGACATTGTGCGCTCGTTGCAACACGTCGATTCGGAAGGGGGACGCGACATCCCGCTCGAAGTATTCATGTCTCGCATGGCGAAGCGCACGTTCCGGGAAACGGGTGTGCGTGTGCCGAGCCACGATGTCGAGCTGTTCGTTCGCGCCAGCGCGGACGCGGGGCTTCTGCGCATCGTTCAATGACCGGCGGGTCACAGCGCTCCGCGCTCGACGCGGTGCATTCGGTACGGCCGATTGTGGCGCGCTTGAGCACGTCGCGCGACAAGGACGATCTTGCCGCAGACATCATTGAAGCGTGGGCCGCCGTCGAAACGGGACTCCGCTCGCTCATCGGAGGGTCGTCACTCGCCGGACAGGCGCTGATTCGAGAACTCCGCCAGCGCAACTTCCTTTCGTTGGATCAGGCGAATGCGCTCGCGGAATTCAACGCGGCGCGTGAGCGCGCTGGTCACACCGACTATGCGCCCACGGAAGGGGACATCAACGCAACGCGCGACGCTTTTCTCAAGTTGGAATCCGGATTGATGGGCGAGACATCGTCCGCGCCGTCCGCAAACCTTGGTGCTGTGCGCCATGTCGACCCGCCGGCCGCGTCGGCGAGTGGGGCAGAAGTCGTGGGTGCGGTAACGCGATCGCGTCCGGCCTGGATGTTTCCAGTGTTCGGTCTCGTTGCGCTACTCGTCGTCGGCGGAATTGCGTGGTTCGCCATGGCCGGGCGCAGTGGGTCTAACGCGGCCTACGATCAGGGCGTACAGGCGTTCAAGGAAGGCAGGCGCGAGGCGGCCGAGGCGTCGTTCCATAAAGCGGCGACGGATGCGCCAACCGATCCAATGCCGCATGTGTACCTGGCGCGCATGGAACGCGAGCGCGGCAATCTTGGCAACGCGAACACGGAGGCGGTGAATGCGGTGCGCCTCGGCCCCACCAATGCCGCCGCCCTGAGAGAGCTCGCGAGTACCCTGTTCGCGGCGCAGCAGTTCGACGACGCGCGCAAGTTCTACATTCGCGCGCTTCAGGTAGATCCAAACGACAAGCTGTCGCAGGGATTCATGGGGTGCGCACTGATGAGGCTTGGCCGCATCGACGAAGGGCAGCGCTGGATTACCAGGGCAGGGCCCGGGGCGTGGTCGGCATGCACACCGCCATCTTCGGCTGCGCCGCCGCCAGGCGTCCGATGACTGAGGCGCCGCGTTCGTAGCGGCCGTTCATGATTTCGTTCTCCAACGTCGGGAAGCGCTACCGTAGTTGGACGGGACGCGAGGTGCGCGCGCTCACCGAATTTTCCCTTGATGTGAACGAGGGAGAAGTCTTTGGGCTCGCGGGCCCGAATGGCGCGGGCAAGAGCACGCTGATCGCGCTGCTGCTTGGTTTTCTCGGCCCAACTGAAGGCTCCGTGCAGATCGATGGAGCCGATCCGCGCCGGTATGTCGAGGCGAATGGCGTCGGATATCTCCCGGAACTGATCAACATTCCGCCGACGTGGCGTCTCGCAACCGCGCTGGAGCGCTACGCGATACTGTCTGGCGTCCCACAGGCGTCGCTCAAAACGCGGGTGCAGTCCGCGCTTGAGGAGTTGGGTCTGGAAGAGCATCGGACGAAGCGCGTGCGTCAACTCTCCAAGGGAAACCTGCAGCGGCTCGGTCTCGCGCAGGCACTCGTGGGCGACGCGCGACTTGTTGTGCTCGACGAGCCGACACATGGCCTCGATCCGGTGTGGACGCAACGGTTTCGCGATGTTGTGGAACGGTTGCGCCGTCCTGATCGCACGATCCTCATTGCGTCACACAATCTCGATGAGTTGGCGCGGTTGGCGGATCGTGTCGGGATCATCGATCAGGGACGGCTTCAGCGCATCGTTGATGTGCGTGCAATGCAGCGCCACGTGACTGAGGGTGCCGCGTATCGACTTGTGGTCACGCGCGGCGACGACACAGTCATCAACCACTTTTCGACGAGCCAGGCGATTGGACGGGGCGAGTTCGAGTTGACGGGTGTGTCGCTCGATGCAATCAACGAAGGGCTCGTCGGTCTTATTCAGGGTGGCGCGCAGGTGAGCGCCGTGTATCCCGTTCACTCGGCACTCGAGCAGCAGTTTCGCGAAGCCGTTGGTAATGTTCGCGAGCAGGGTCTGTGAGGCCGCGCGGGCGAGTTGGCATGTATGGATTTTGGCAATGGCGCGATTACCTCATGGATCGCGGACTGCCCATCGTGATCGTCGGCGGCCTACTGGGCTTCTTGACGGTTGCGCCGATGATGCCTGGGTTGCACCAGAACATTGCGTCGCTTTCGCCACGGGTGATCGCGAAGTGGGGCGGAGTTGATGGCGCGACGGCGTGGGTGATACAGGACTTCAATGGGATGATTCTCCGAAACTTGCTTGGCGCCCTCGTATTCATGGGAGCGCTTTTGGCGATGAACGGGATCGTCGCGAATGACCGGAAGCTTGGTTACTACCGTTTCCTTTTTTCCAAGCCGGTCGCACCGTGGCGATACTACGGGCAGGCCTTTGTCGTCCATTGGGTTGGCTACGTGGCAGCCATGGCGCTACTGGGCTTGATTTACGGCGTTCTCGTCGGGCCGGTGCTGAGCGTGCCGCTCCTGATCGTCGTGGCGCTGATGTTTCTCACATATGGCGGGATCACGTTCGCTCTTTCCGCGGCGGCGCGATGGGACTGGTTGTCACTCGTGAGCGTGACTGTTGCAGCGAGTTACTTCTGGGACCGATACAAGGAATCGCACACGGTGATCGCGAAGCTGCTCTACCTGCTGCCGCCGCTGCATCGCACGTCCGAGGTGTACACCGCGGTGGCGAAAGGCGAGCCACTCCCATGGCATCTGCTGGAGTGGTTCGCCGGATATGGAGTTGCGTGCTTCGTGTTGGGGCTACTCGTGTTGAGATTCCGGAGACTGGCCATCGTTTAGTTTGCGTATAGAGGTGGTTCGGGAGGAGTGCGGCTTTAACCGCAGAGGACGCAGAGAGGCGGAGGGCGCAGAGAACGACGGTCCGCGATCATCCTTCGCGAAGCAAAGCTCCTGTTGTCAAGAATTGAAACAACAACTGCCTTATCGCGGATCACGCGGAAAAAGCGCGGATACCGCGCACGGCGCAGGACGACATACTTTCTCATCGCGGGAACGAATGACTGACTCAGATCTCTCCATCGCGCTCGATCCGGCGACTGTAACTCGCACAGTGCTTCCAAACGGATTGACGCTGCTCGTGCGACGAGACGTGTCCGCGCCGGTCGTTGCGATCGTCACGTATGTGCGTGCAGGCTACTTCGATGAAACCGACGACGTCGTTGGCATCGCGCATGTGCTCGAACATATGTACTTCAAGGGAACCCCCGACCGCGGAGTAGGAGAAATCGCGCGCGAAACAAAATCTGCGGGCGGGTATCTCAACGCGGCGACGATCTACGATCACACCGTGTATTACACAGTCCTGCCCTCGTCGGGATTCCTGACTGGCCTTGACGTACAGTTCGACGCGTATGCGAATTCATTGATCGATACGGACGAACTCGCGCGCGAGCTCGAGGTGATCATCCAGGAAGCAAAGCGCAAGGCAGACAACCCCGGCGCCGTTGCGACGGAGACGTTATTCGAAGTACTGCACGACCAGCATCGCATCCGACGGTGGCGTATTGGACGAGAACCGGGTCTGCGGGCGCTGAATCACGACGCGATGATTCGCTTTTACAGAAACTTCTATCGCCCAGGTAGTACGGTCCTCACCATCGTCGGCGACGTCGATCCCGATGAGGTCCTGCTCGAGGTGACAAAGCGTCACGGGCGCCTTGAAGGTGGAACACCGGAGCTCTCACCAGGACCACCGGAAGAAGGCATCGCCGGTTTTCGCTATCGCGAGTGGAGTGGCGACATCGGGCAAACGCAGATTGCAATGGGGTGGCGAACGCCCGGCACACTGCACGACGCAACGCCGGCGCTCGACATCCTGTCGATGGTACTTGGCGGGGGCCGCGCCTCGCGACTCTATCGCGGTGTGCGTGAACGCAAGCTCGTCACATCTGTATCTGCCTATGACTACACGCCGACGTCCCTCGGCGTGTTCGTCGTGCACGCGGAAGCGCCTCCTGAACGGGCAGCGGATGCCGCACGCGCAATCTGGGCGCAACTCCGCGCGGTGCGCGAGCATGGCGTGACCGATGCGGAACTCGTGCGTGCGAAGCGCCTGTATGAGTCGCGTTGGGTTCGCCGCCTCGAAGACATGGAGGGACAGGCGAACTATCTCGCCGAGTGGGAAGCCCTTGGTGACTGGCGCGCTGGCGAAGCGTATTTGCAACGCGCGCTATCCGTGACGCCCGATGAGGTGACGGCGCTGGCGCGCCAATATCTCGACCCTGATCACGCGGGCGTTGTCCTCTATCGTCCCAATGGCACGGTCGAAATTGCGTCGAGCGCGGACGCAATGCGCGCGCTACTCGACGAGGCGCCAATTGCAGACCTCACGCCGCCTCCGTTGCCGAGCGCGCCTCCGCCCGCAGTCCATACTCGGCTTCGCATCGAGCACGAGGAGGCCGGTGTGCGCGTGTATCGCACGGAGACGGGCACGCCGTTGCTCGTACGTCGCAAGGCGGGCGCGCTGTTGCACGCGGGGGTGTTCGCAATTGGCGGCGCGCGAGACGAAGCGGCGAGCGAAGCGGGCCTGACGACGATGCTCGCGCGCACGGCCCTCAAAGGGACTGCGCGACGATCGGCGGAGCAGATTGCCGAGGAAGGCGAGCTGTTAGGTGGAAGCGTGAGCGCCGGCGC
>JBDTXZ010000034.1:0-12012 GCA_040005935.1 bacterium
GGCTCGTGCGTCAGCAGCATGCCGTCGTACACGCGAGTGCGCGGCCCACTCAATCCATCGGAGAAGGACGACACTCCGTCTCCGCAGACATCGGGTCGTGGATGCGCCGAGAAGGCCACTGTGCGCGTTCCTGCGGCGCGGAGTCGCTCGCCAACGCTTCGCTGGGCGAGCAGCAGGGCTGGGACAACAAGGATCACAACGGAAAACCGCATCGTCGCGCGCATGATGCTCACCTACTGGTTGATCAGGTCGAGCAGGAACTGCTTCACGCGCGGGTCTTTCCGTTGGCTCAGCCACGAGATCGTCTTCTTACGCAGCTCTGGATTCTTCTCCGACTTCGCGATCTGAAGCAGCTTGTCCGTCACCTCTGTTTCTCGACGCTGGGCATAGACGTACAGCATCTGCTCCTGCATCTCCGGCTGTCCGTTGAATTCTTCATACAGTGGAAGCACGTCTTTCAACTCCAATCCGTACGTGGGCACCGTGGCTCCCTTCATCCCTGAATCGGCGCGCGCGACCTGAGGGACTGCCGAGCAGCACGGCGTCTGACCGGCGTAGTACAACGCGCGCTTCCGGGTCTCGATTTCAAGGTTCTTGTCGCGAGCGAGGCCGAGCAGCCACGGGGTACGATCTGCTGTGCGTTGATTGGCGATGCCCTGGATGATTGCTTCACGAAGTTCGGGGCTTGCCGTCTTGCTGAAGAGCGTGTGCAAAAACTCGCTCTCGTCGCTGGAGCCGGTTCGGCGCCCCTGCGTGAGGTAGTAGACGGCGCGGACACGAAGCTCCGTGGGAATCCTGGTCTGTTCGGCGAAACGACGCAGGGTCGCACGAGCGGAAGGACTCTTGTGCTGTGAGAGCGCGCTGAGCGCGCGGTCCCGCGTGTCCGCGTCCACCGCATTGAAAAGAATCGAATCGAGCGCCTTCGCCGCGCGTTCCGTATTGACGGATGACAACCACTGCACGGCTTCGCGACGGACCTCTGGGCTCGGATCTGTGCTCGCGACACGCAGCAGGATGTCGGCGCGCTCTTCTTCCTTGGTTTGGGCAACCATGTTGACGGCGCGCTTGCGCAATCGAATCGAGCATTCGTCCTTTCGCTCGAGCAGCTTCTGTAATACCGGAAGTACCTGATCCGGATCCAGCTGAATGATTCCCGCAAGTGCGGTGAGACGCATGTCGTCGTCGTCAGTCGGGCATTGCGTCGCGTTGCGCAGGCTCGTGGCCCCAGCGGCAATCTCGAGACCGGCCTCGCCGTTGCCGCGCTTTGCTTGCTCGGAGCGAATACTGGCGCGCAGTTGCTTGGCGTCATTCAACGTTCCCGCCTTTGGATAGCGAATCGCCTGCCGGTCCAACGTTGACACGGCCATCTCGAGCTCGCGGCTGGTGCCGCTCTTGAACAGCGCATACGCGCGGTAGTAGAGCGCATCGGGTGCGAATTCCGAGTCGGGGTATTTGTCCGCGACCGTCGCGAACAACGTCGCGGCCCTCTTGAAGTCACCGTCGGTGAGCGCCGCGCGCGCCGCCCGATACAGTGAGTCGGGCGTATCGATCGGCTGCGACGTCCTGAACGCTCGCCACGTCGGCGCCCCAACACCGTCGGCGGAGTAGGCGAGGCCAGTGGCACTTGCCGTGGCAGAGGCACTGGCCTGTGCGCCGGTCGCGGAGGCGCCAGCGATCAGAAGGGACGCGAGCAGTGTGAGTGTGCGCATGATCTATAGACTCAGGTGCCAGCCGACGCGGAGACGCCGGCGGGAATGGTGGAACGAAGCTTCGGAATGACGTTTCGCTTGTCGAGTGACTGGTTGATCGCGTCGAGATCGATGCGCCGTCCGTCGTTGGCGTACTGCGAGAGCTGCATGAGAACGAATTCGAGATCTTGAAGCAGGCGCGTAATTGCGGGATCCTCGCCACGCCGCGTTGCCAGCAGCAGGCGAGTGGTGCCGAGTAGCTCGCGAGAGAGTGCGGCGAACTGCGCGTCGAGCTTGGCGTTGTTGGGAGACTGCGCTTCCGCGCGAAAGCTCGTGAGCAGCACTTCGGTACGCGTGAGATGCTCGACAACTGCGAGGCGATATGTGGTCGCGTCGCTCGACAAATCACCAGCGGCGTTCGCTGCGTCGCGACGCTCGCCGCGTTGCGCCGCGATCCGCATCTGATGTGGCGTCGCGCCGCCTCGTCGTTCAGACGGACCAGGCGCGACGTCCACGTGTGCAACGCTGTTCGCCTGCCCGACGACGACTGGACGCGCAGCCGAATCGTCGCGCTGTCGCGCGCCCAGGTCTGGGGTCGCTGCCGTCTGGCCCTGAGTCGCAATCATCTCACGGCCACCCCGCACCCCAAGCGACGCTCGGCCAATCGCGATGCCAACGAGCAGGATGGCGGCAATACCCGCCGCCGCGGTGAGCCAACGTCGTGACGAGCGCGCGGCGGCAATTGGAACGATCGTGACCGCGTTGGCGGCGCGGGCGCGAGCGATCGCGTCCCACATCCGTTCGCGTGGTGTGTCGATGGGCGCGTTATATGTTGCTGCCGCGTCGCGCAGCAGGTCGTCGAATTCGTCGTCGTTCATGCGATTCTGTCTCCAACAAAGATTTCCAGCGCCGCGCGGAGCTTCGCGCGCGCGTCGAACAGGCGCGCCTTGGACGTACCGACCGGGATGCCCAGCGTATTCCCGATTTCCTCGTGCGTATAGCCTTCCACGTCGTGCATCACGAACACCGGCCGGAGCTTGACGGAGAGGGCGTCGATCGAGGCGTGCAGTCGTTCGCGGAGATCGTGCGGTGAAACATTCCGCTGCGCGGCGGGCAACTCGGGCACGTCATCGATTGACGTCGAGCGATTCCGCATCCGCGTCACCGAGCGCATGCCGTTCAACGACACGCTGGTTGCGATGGTGTGCAACCACGTCGCGAGCGACGCATCACCGCGATACTGCGACAGCCGGCCGAAGGCACGGATGAACGTCTCCTGTGTAAAGTCCTGCGCCAGGTCAGAATCGCCAGCGAGGCGATACGCGAGTCGAAAGACGCGGTCCACGTGCGCGTCGTATAGCGCACGTTCGGCCGATCGGTCGCCGGCAAGACATCGAGCTACGAGTTGCTTATCAGTCACGACGCTCTGGTTCTCGCCGATGCCGTCTGGTGGGTGTCGGGCATTGCACCCCCTAGACACAGTATGCGTGCGGAGGGTTGGGTTTCCGAGGTCACCGGTGACGTGGTCCGTGGTTTGTGATTACCCTTCACGGTTCCCCTTTCACGTCTACTGGTCCCGAAGAATGCCTTTCGCCGGATTCAAGCTGCACCCCGACCTGCTCCGTGGCACGAAGGAGCTTGGCTTCACGCGCGCGACACCCATCCAGGAGCAGGCGATCCCGCCGGCGCTCGAAGGGAGGGACCTGCTCGCGTGCGCGATGACGGGCAGCGGCAAGACCGCCGCGTTTCTGCTGCCGGTGCTCCACCGGCTGATGGGCAAGCCGCGCGGCACCACGCGCGCCCTCGTCCTGACGCCCACCCGCGAGCTCGCCGCGCAAATCGAGGAGCACCTGAAGCAGCTTGCGGTGCATACGCCGCTCTCGGGCGCCGCGGTGTTCGGGGGTGTCGGCATGGGACCGCAGGAACATGCATTCCGAAACGGCGTCGACGTCATCATCGCCACACCCGGCCGACTGCTCGATCACTTCAAGCAGCCCTACGCCAAGCTCAGTGGCCTCGAAGTCCTCGTGCTGGACGAGGCCGACCGCATGCTCGACATGGGGTTTCTCCCCGACATCAAGCGCGTCCTGAAGCATTTGCCGGCCAAGCGTCAGACATTGTTCTTCTCCGCGACGATGCCTGGCCCCATCGTGTCGTTGACGCGTGAGTTGCTCCATAATCCGGCGACCATCAATCTCGAGCGCAAGTCAGCGCCGGCGATCGGGATTCGACAAGCGGTCTACGCGGTTCGCGAGGAGCTAAAGCCCGCACTGTTCGTCGAGTTGATGCGTCGCGGAGACATAGGGAACGTCATCGTCTTTACACGCACCAAGCACCGCGCCAATCGCCTGGCGGACTATCTCGTCACCGAGGGAATTCCGAACGCCAAGATTCATGGCAATCGTTCGCAGGCGCAGCGGACGGAGGCACTCGATGGATTCAAGACGGGGCGATATCGCTGCCTCGTGGCAACGGACATCGTCGCGCGCGGCATCGACGTCGAGCAACTCGAGCACGTCGTCAATTTCGACGTCCCGCACGTACCGGAAGACTACATCCATCGCGTTGGCCGCACCGCACGCGCCGACGCGACGGGTGATGCCTTCACCTTCGTCTCGCCCGAGGAAGAGGCCGACCTGTCAGCCATCGAGCGCGCCATCAGCAAGCGTTTGCCGCGCGTGGTCGTTAGCGGCTTCGATTACGCGAGCAAGCCCAAGCAGCGCTTTGAAGTGCCCATCGCAGAGCGGATTGCGGGAATTCGCGCGCGCAAGGCCGAAGAACGGAAACGCGCTAAGGAGAAGGCAGAGCGTCGCGCGGCGCACGGTGGTGGCGCGGCCGCGTCCGCCAGCCACGGTAGTGGCCCGCGCAGTGCATCAGGCGGAAGCGCACGTCCACCGCGACCTGCGTCTCCCCGCGGGGGAGAGCGTTCGTCAACCGGGCCAGCATCCGATGCCGGTGCAGGGCGGCGTCGCGATGGTGGCGGTCCAAGGCGTGGGGGCGGCAGTCGCCCCGCAGGCCCATCCTCTTCCGGTGGCGGTCCCTACCGCTAACAGTTGGGGGCGGGCTAAACGCTAACGGGCATGATGCCGATACTCTGCTCCGTTAGCCGCAAGCCGTACGTCCTCAACATGGTACGACAATGGAAGTGGTCGATCGCCTGAAGGGGCAACGCGTCCTCACTATCGATGACTCGCGCGCCATCCGGGCGTTTCTGCAGGAGTTGCTGGAGCAACACGTTGCGTCCGTCGCGGTCGTGGCCGACGGCGCAGACGCCTTGGCGGTGTTTGGTACCGGCGGCAATTTCGATCTCGTGCTGCTCGACCTCGTGCTGCCCGATGTCGACGGCATGGAACTGCTTCGGACGCTTCGCCGGTTAGACGCCGACTGCGCGATCGTCATGATCACTGGTGCCGGCGGCGTCACGTCAGCAACCACCGCCGTGCTCGATGGCGCGGACGGCTACATCGAGAAGCAGCACCTCACCACGGCCGGCGAGAACGCACAGTTCTTCTACGCCCTCGCCCAAGCGGTCGAACATCGCGCCGGCGTCGTTGCCGCTCGACAGCTCGAGTCGATGAAGGCCGATTTCTATTCGATGGTCACGCACGACCTGCGCAATCCCGCTGGCAACGTGCTGGTCTCGCTCAAGATGTTGCTTGCCGGAAAGGCAGGAGCGCTCGAGCCCAGGCAGGAAACGCTCGTCCGTCTCGCGTTCCGGTCGGCGGAAAAATTCGTCCATTTGATCAGCGAGTATCTCGATTACGCCAAGATCGATGCGGGGTATCTGCGCCTCGAGCTTGGCGAGAGCGATTTGTCGGCGGTGGTGCGGGGGGCCGTTGAACAGGCGCGCATGCAAGCCGACGTAAAGCGACAGACCATCATCCTCGAGGCTGCGGACTCCATTCCGGCGACCATCGATGCACGGAAAGTGGAACAGGTCATCGACAACCTGGTGTCCAACGCGATCAAGTACACGCCAGACGGAGGCACCATCACAGTCTCGATCGTTGTCTCGGGGAATCGGGCGACGGTCAGCGTTGCGGACACTGGCAGCGGCATTCCCGCAGATGAGCTCCACCACCTCTTCTCCAAATATCACCGTGCGCCGGGCAAGCAGACGGACGCTGTGATCGGTACGGGTCTCGGTCTGGTGATCATCAAGGAGATCGCCGAGGCGCACGGCGGCGCGGTCCGCGCGGAATCGGCAGGCATACCGGGCATGGGCAGCACCTTCATCGTCGACCTGCCACTCCTCTCTGCCGACGTCCTGGCCGCCCGCTAGCAATGGCGGACGCACTCCTGTTCTCCGTCGACACTCGGCGTTACGCGCTTCCGCTGCGGCAGGTGGCGGAGGTGGTGCCAGCGGTGAACGTGCACGGTCTTCCGGGCGCACCATCGATTGTGGAAGGCGTCGTGAACGTGCGTGGAGAAATACTGCCGGTGCTCTCACTGCGAGCCCGCATGGGCCATGCACCGCGCGAGGTGCAAGCCACCGAATACTTCATTCTTGTGCGCACCCAATCGCGCCGCGTCATCATCCGGAGCGATACGACGCCCGAGATCATGACGCTGTCGTCGATGCCTGATCTGGGTGGAGAGGCGGTTGATCGCGCACTCGCGGGCGTGCTTCCGCTGCCCGACGGCATCGCGCTGTTTCAGGACATCGACCGCTTCATGACGACGTACGATGACTCCGCGCTACAAGCGGCATTGGAAGGCGTAGGGTCGGACACGTGATCGTGAATCCAGCCGGCGATACGGACGTGGTTCGATGGAGCGAGCCAGGATTTGCGCGCATTGCGCAACTCGCCTCGTTGCGTGCCGGCCTCACGTTTCCCGAGAATCGGCGCGAAATCACCGAATCCGCATTGCGGCGCGCCATGGTGCACACTGGCGAGAACGACGCAGGCGCCTTTGCCGAGCGCGTAGCGCGTGAGCCCGAGGCATACGCGGCCGCGCTAACGGAGCTGACCGTTGGCGAGACGTACTTCTTTCGTGACCCGGCACAGTGGGATCTCATTCGGAAGGAAATCGTGCCGGAACTCATGCGCGCGCACCCTGATGGCCACGGCGTTCGGGTATGGAGTGCCGGGTGCGCGAGCGGCGAAGAAGCCTACACACTGGGCATCGTGTTGCGCGAAGCGGGCTGCATCGACCCGACTGTCGTCGGCACGGATCTCTGTGAGCATCGGCTCGGACGCGCCGCGCGAGCCGTTTACACGAAGTGGTCCATGCGCGGCGTCGAAGAGACGTCACGCAGGCACTACTTCCGCGAGAAGGCGCAGTATTTCCATCTCCTGCCGGAGTTTAGGGATGTGCGTTTTCGCTCGTTGAATCTTGCCAGCAGCGACTACGGCAATGCAGGGCAGGAGTTGTCCGAGCTCGACGTGATTCTGTGTCGCAATGTCTTGATCTACATCGATCCGGAGACGTGCGCGTCGATCTTTGCGCGCCTGACGGCAGCACTGCGCGAGGGTGGCTGGCTGATGGTAGCAGCGTCGGATCCACAGCCGAGTAGTGACCTGCCACTCGAAGTCGTGTTGACCGACGCTGGCCTGCTTTACAGGAAAACGTCAACCCCCGCCCATGCGGCGCGAAAAGCTGCGACTGCCGCGACTCCGCATGTTGTCTCTCGACCCTTGTTTCGACGGACACCGCGGGCATCCCACACGCCCGTGCGCGCACACGCGCGAATTGTTGCACTACCCACGCGCGTGACGCCTCCAGTCAATGACGCAGCACAGTTGACGCGCGCCTACGGAGCAGCCGATTACAGGCGTGCGGTGGAAGTGGCCAACGCGATCATTGCCGCGGGAGATGACACCGCGTCGACATGGGTGCTGCTCGCTCGGTCGTATGCCAATCGTGGCGATCTCACGCTTGCCGCCGGCACCTGCGCCTCAGGTCTCACGCGGTATCCACAGACAGCGGAGCTTCACGTCGTGGAGAGTGCGCTCGAGTCGCAAGGGGAGCGGTTCAATGCAGCCGCAGACGCCGCGCGGCGTGCGCTGTATCTCGATCGCACGCTCGCTGTGGCGCAACTCGCCCTGGGGACGGCGTTGCTGCGCATCGGCGATACGATAGCAGCCGACCGCGCATTGCGAGCATGTGAGCGAATGCTTGGTGCGCAGAGCGCGCACGAATCCGTACCAGCAAGCGGCGGCGCGCTCGCTGGGGACCTGCTGTCCGTTGTCCGCGCGCACCGTGCCCTCCTCACCGAGCGAACGTCCGATGTCGCCTGAGTCTGAGGCACTCATGGCGCGTCGAACACGTGATCTGGCGCGTCCCGCGACCGAAAATGCGCACACGTCCGGACGTCTGATGGTCTCGTTCACCCTAGGTGGCGAGCGACTCGCCATCGAGGCGCGATGGATGCTGGGCGTTGCGAAGCTGACCACGCTCGCCGCTCTACCAGGCGCGGAAATGCCAGTGCGCGGCGTGACGGTGTGGCGCGGCGATCTCCTCACCGTGCTCGACATCCGACCCGTGCTTGGCATCTCGACCGCTGTACTCAGCGACCTCACCCGCGTCCTCGTGCTCGGCAAGCGCCGCGCGCGATTCGGGCTGTTGGTGGACGCAGTCGGTGAGGTGCTCGAACTGCCCAACGCTGATCTGTTGCCCACCCCGCAGGGCTCGTTGGCTCGTGATTACCTGATTGGCGTGACCGCCGACGCGGGGCTCGTGCTCGACGGTGAGCGACTCATGCAACTCTTCGACTGAGGACATTGCCGTGCGCGGCTCGATCGTTCGGAACATCATCATCGGCTTCGGCATCGTCATGGCCCTCGCGCTCCTTGTGGGCGTTGTCGGTATTGGCTCGCTGATTCGCGCCAGAAATGCGAACGCGGCGGTGGCGACCCAAGTGCTCGTGGACGATGTGCTCGCGCGTGACGTCGAAGGACATTTTCAGCGATCAGAGCAGAATTACCTTCGCGCGCTGCTCGAGCCCACAGACGCCCGGTGGCGTCCGGCGCGCGACGCGGAGATTCGTCTGGCGTATCCGAAGATCGTTACGCTTCATGATTCGGTCGACGACGACGCGGCCAAAGCGCTCTGGAGTAATATCGACTCCAGTGTTCGCGCCTGGGACGCCGCATCGCAGCGATCCATCGCGAGCGCAGTGGCTGGCAAGCGCGACGAAGCACTCGCAATTCGGAACCGCGACGTGTTGCCGCTGAACGAACGCGTCGAGACGGACATCTCGCGGGCGGTGTCGTTGGAGGTTAAGCAGACTCGCGCGATGATCGATGCCTCCCAGGCAGATATTCACGGTGCGGTACGACTCCTCTGGATCACCGGCGTCATCACGATGATTGCAGGCGTCCTCTTTTCGTGGCTCGTGATCCGATCTATCACGCGGCCACTGCGCGAGACAACTGGCGTCCTGGCCACCAGTGCTGCGGAGATTCTTGCCGCCACATCAGAGCAGGCCAGCGGGGCGCACGAGTCCATGGCAGCCGTCGCCCAGACAGCAGCGACGGTCGATCAAGTGGCGCAGACGACGGAGCAGGCAGCGCAGCGAGCACGTTCCGTCGCCGACGGTGCGCAGCGCGCGAGTGAGATCGGCCGAAACGGGCTCATTGCCGTCGACGCGTCCATCGCCGTCATGGGACGCGTGGTCGAGCAAGTGGAGTCGATGCGCTCCGGCATTCGCGCACTCTCCGATCAGGCGGAACTCATCCGCGGGATCACGAGCACTGTCGACGATATCGCAGAGCGTTCCAACTTGCTCGCACTCAACGCGGCAATTGAAGCGGCACGCGCGGGAGAAGAAGGTCGCGGTTTCGCCGTCGTTGCCGGGGAAATCCGAAGCTTGGCTGAACAGTCCAAGCGTGCGACGATCGAGGTGCGAAGCATTCTCGGCGACATCCAACGCGCAGCGGCGTCGGCTGGTTCCGTGGCGGACGAAGGTAGTCGTCAGGCAGGCGAAAGTCAGCGAACCGTCACCGAGGCCGGCGACATGATTCGTCAGCTCGGCGAAACGATGGGCGATGCCTCTCAGGCGGCCGCCCAGATCGCGGCCTCGGCAGGACAGCAAGCAACAGGTATGGCGCAGATCCGCCAGGCAATGCGCAACATCCGCGAGGTGACACAGCAGAATCTCGTGGCGACGCAGCAGACGGAGCGAGCAGCGAAGGATCTTACGCAGATCGGCGGCACGCTCGTGAAACTGGTGGGCGGCCGGAGTCTTCGCGACGGATGAGCAAACCCGGGCTCGCGGCGCGGCTTCGTGAGGCGTTCCTCGCCGATCTCGAGGAGCAGATGGTGACGCTGAATGGCGCACTGCTCGCGCTTGAGCTCGACGCGCAAAACGGGGATGCGCTCAAGGCAGTGTTTCGCGTAATGCACACGCTGAAGGGCGCCGCCCACGCGAGCGATCAGCCGCTGGTCGAGCGCGCCTGTCATCACCTCGAGGCCACGCTGGTTGAGGCGCGTGAGGGCCGACTCGTCCTTGGGCGGAACGAGTTCGAATTGCTGTTTTCGGCGGCCGACGCATTCTCGGATACGGCGCGCCGCATGTCCGCGGGGCAATCCATGGACGAGAGCACGCTCATTGGACAACTCGTTACCCGGCTTGAGTCTGCCGGCGCGCCAAGTGTTCCAGCCGCACCCGTAAACAGCGTCGCACCCCTTCCATCTGCGGAAAGCGCATCGACACCGTCCTCAAAGGAGGATCCGCCCGCGTCCCTGACATCGGATGCTGCAGTTCGCGTCGCCGCCGACAAGCTCGACGTACTGCTGTCGCAGGTGGGACGTCTCCTGGCCACCAGGGCTCGAATTGCCGGGCACACCGCGGCCTCTGTGGCTATTCGTGACAGTGTGCACCAGTCGCACGCCGGCGTTCGTCGCATACTCGCGCTTCACAGCGCGCGCTTGCCTGCTCACGTCGCCGAGGCACTGCGAGACGTAGAGCGCGCCCTTCGAGACACTGCCGCGCAGACCGGCGCCGCTGCCACTCATGGGATCGAAGACGGACGCGAGCTCGCCGAGGTTGGAGATGCGCTTGCCGACGGTGTGCGCCGAGTGCGCATGCTTCCATTCGCGAGCGCATGCGAAGCGCTTCCGCGATTGGTGCGTGACGTCGGATCTGAAACCGGTAAACCGGCTCGATTGCTCGTCCAGGGCGGCGACATCGAGGCAGACCGGCCAGTGCTCGACGCACTCAAGGATTCGTTGCTCCACCTGGTCCGAAATGCGATCGATCACGGTGTTGAAACGCCGGCCGAACGTTCGGCGCGTGGCAAACCAGCCGTGGCCACGATCGAAGTGCGCGCGGCGCTTCACGGCGAGCGATTGGCTGTCGTCGTCTCGGATGATGGCGGTGGTTTGGACATTCCTGGCATTCGCGCGACACTTGCCGACCGCGGTCTGCTCGTCCCGGAACATGACGCCGATGTCGCCCGAATGCTCTTCGAGGCGGGTTTTTCCACGCGAGACGTCGTCACGACGATCTCCGGCCGAGGCGTTGGTCTCGACGCCGTGGAAGCGGCCATGTCGCGCGTGCGGGGCACCGTCGAGGTGAGCTGGCAACATGGACTGGGGACGACCTTCACACTTCAATGTCCGTTGACGCTGGCGGCGATCCGGGCGGTCCTGGTTCGGAGTGGAACGCAGTTGCTCGCCCTGCCGACATCGAACGTAGAACAACTCGTGCGAATTCGGGCGACGGACGTGCGTCGCGCCGAAGGGCGCGAGGTCATACTGACGGGTGCAGTGCCGATCCCACTCGTCTCGCTGGCGGCCGTCCTTGGACCGCCGTTCGTAGCCGGAGTTTCGAGCGACATCTTTCCCGCTCTCATCGTCAGCGCGGGTGATCGACGTGTGGCGCTCGTCGTCGACGCGGTGGAAACGGAGCAGGAGCTCGTGGTTCGGCCTATTGCTCACGGGCGATCGGCGCTGCCGCATGTCAGCGGAGGCGCGCTTCAGGGAAGTGGTCAACTCGTGCTCGTCCTGAATCCCGTCACATTGGTGCAGCAGGCGCTTGGTGGCCGCCTTGGCGCTGGCCTCATTTCGTCCCCGGCCAAGCGATTGCGCGTGCTGATCGCGGATGATTCCATGACCACTCGCGCGCTCGAGCAAAGCGTTCTGGAGGCTGCTGGCTACGAGGTTGCGGTAGCGGTCGATGGTCTGGACGCATGGCGGCAGTTGCAGGAGAACGGTGCTGACTTGCTGGTGACAGACATCGAAATGCCGAATATGGACGGCCTGACACTCTGTCAAACCGTGCGGGCTTCTGCACGATTCGCCAATCTGCCCGTGGTGCTCGTGACCTCACTCGACAATCCGGACGCAAGAGAGCGCGGCTTGGCGGCCGGGGCGGACG
>JBDTXZ010000035.1:0-11982 GCA_040005935.1 bacterium
GCGAGTTGCTCATTTCATCTGTCGAAATCACTCTTCCTGGAAATGCTGCAGGAAGCTGCCGCAGACAGCGGACGGCGCATCGCTCTTAGAGAGATTCGCGGGCAGCCGCTCGATCATCCGGAATTGCTCACAGTGCCCGAGACAGGCTACATCAAGGGGGCACTCCTCGAGGCGCTGGATTGAAGAATCGTGATTCACCCAGCCTGACACGTCGGGCAGAAATACGTACTCCGACCAGCCTGCGTAATCCGTTCGACGCTCGACGTGCATCGCCGACACGGCAGGCCTTCTCGGTCATACACGTCGAGCTCCACGGTACTGTCATCCGTGTAGCGCGATCCCGTCGCGCGCTTGAGCACCGCGGCAATCGCCTTGCGAAGTGTCTTGACCTGGATTGCGGTCAGCGATCGGCCCGCGACACGAGGATCGATGCGCGCGCGCCAGAGCGACTCGGCCGCATAGATGTTTCCGAGCCCAGCGACCAGCTTCTGATCCAGGAGCGCGGGCTTGATCGGCCCACGCCGCGCCGAGAGGGCACTACTCAACTGCTCGGCGGTCCACGTCTTGTCGGATGCATCAGGACCGAGCCCTAAATCCAGAAGCGCACCCGCAGGATGAAGCTCGATCGTTCCGAGCGCACGTGAATCGACAAAGGAAAGTCGAGACCCATCATCGAACTCGAGCACGGCGCGCGCGAAGCGCGGGAGCTCATCGGTCGCCTTGCCATACTCCCAATCGCCGTTCATGCGAAAATGCGCATGCAACACGCGTCCATCCGCCAGATGTAACAACTGATGCTTGCCACGTCGCTCCACGTTTTTGATTCGCGCGCCGACGAGCGCGCGCAGGCGCTCTGGTGAAATTCGGCGGCGCATCGACGGGTGAAGGAGTCGCACGCGCGCTATGATGCGTCCCTTTGCGCGGCGGCGCAGCACGTTCATCGCCGCTTCTACTTCTGGAAGTTCAGGCATGATCCACCTGGTGTTTGATCGACGAATCAGCGCGCTCGCTGACGGACGATTACGTTCACATCGCGTACGTTGACATCCTTCCGTAAGCTACGCAGAATCCCCCGAATGCTCACGCCGCACAGCTCCAGCACGATCATCGCCGCGCCTGACCCCACGCGTTCGATCGGCGTCCGTCGAGCGCTCGTGGTCGTGTTGCTGCTCAATGCGATTTCGGCGGTCCTCAAGGTGAGTGTCGGCGCGCGTACCGGTGCCCTCACGGTGTTGGGCGCTGCGCTCGAATCCGTTCTGGACATGCTCAGCAACGGCGTTGCGATACTCGCGGTTTCCGTCGCCTCACGCGCGCCCGACGACGATCATCCCTACGGTCACGACAAGTTCGAGACGCTGGGGACACTCGGCATCGTTGGCTTCCTGTCGATTACGTGTTTCGAACTATTGCGGCAGAGCGTGAGTGAGCTGAGGGACGTGCAAGTCGCACCCCGCGCGACAACGACGGATGCCGTGCTGTTGATGGTGTCACTCGCAGTGAATCTCTGCGTGGTGTTCTACGAACGACGTCGCGCGCGATCACTCTCGAGTCCATTGTTGCTCGCGGACTCGGCACACACCGCCAGCGACATCCTCGTGACCGCCCTTGCCATCGGCTCGCTCTTGCTTTCGCGACTCGGCTACCTGTACGCCGACGCGGCACTCGGAGTGCTCGTCGCGCTGATTATCGCGTGGAGCGGCTATCAAATCCTCCGCCACTCCGTGCCGATTCTCGTGGACGCCCGCGCGGTTGGCGCCGACCGGCTCGCGGATATCGTTCGGACGATTCCGGGCGTGAAGGGCGTTCGCGCCGCACGGTCGCGTCGCACCGCCTCAGGCCACCTGTTTGCCGAAGTGACCATTCTCGTTGATGGGGCGACATCAGTAACCGACGCGCACGACTTCACGGACGAGGTCGAGCGGGCGATCGCCCGTGAGTTGGGAACGGCCGAGGCGATCGTGCATGTGGAGCCGGCGTAGAGGGTGTCGCGTCGAGATCACAAGCGATTCGAGTGACTCTGTTTGTCCTCCGTCGGAGCCGCACCCTGGATCCTTGACTGCCACGGAGCAATCCGTGGGCATCCGCCAAATCCGCGCGCATCCGCGTTGGAGTTGTTCAGCGCCGTCTTCGACGCGGTCGCCGACCGCCGTTGCGGGTGATCTGTTGGAACGGACCTAACGCGGATTTACGCGGAGGTGGCGGGTCGCCGCGGATTCTCGGCGACGGCTCTACTGTCCGCGCGCCCCGGTGCAGCGTTCCATCGAGCGACCGGGGGACCGAGGGACCCGCGGTGTCTGCTGGAAAGGCAGGATCGCTGAACCGAGGATCGCGACACGAGCGGTCGCTCGTGCGGAGTTGACATTCATTCTTGCCCTAACTGAACAGCATTGGGTCAAGGGGGCAGAGGGCTGTGGCGTGCGTCACAATAAACAGAGTCATAAACATTTGCTCTAACTTTATTTGTGGCAGCCACTTGCGGGACTCGGTGAATGTTCTAGCTTAGTCGCGTCCCTAGTCCTTGACGAATGTCGCTCCGGCCGTCCCGATCGCTCAAGCACGAGTACGAACTGTACCTCGAGCGCGAGATCGAGAACTACAAGGAGTCCGTTCCGCGTAGCGTGCTGCTGTCCATTGCGGACGAGGCGGTGCGTGTTCTGGATGCGCAGCAGCAATTCGGCCTGACCGAGTTTCTGCTCTGCGCGGAAGTCGACCGGATCATCTTCAAGCGATTGCGGCTTCCGAATGTCGCCACATGGGGAAAGCGGCGCATCAAGGAGCTCGCCGAGCTACGACGCCCGGAACACTGGGGGCTGAGCCGCGATGACCTTGTGGTGCGGGCAGTTCATCCTGTGGTCGGCAACTCGCACGTGCTTGTCGCGGGTGCCTCCATGGAGACCCCCGCGCTTTATCTCGCCGCGAACGGATGCGAAGTGACAGCCCTTGCGGACGCGGATGCCGTGCAACGGGTCATGGATGCGGCGGCACAGGCCGGGCTCGGTGAGCGGGTGCACGCGAGCGCGGCGGCGCTGGATTCGTTCACGCCGGACAACCCGCTCACTGCCGTCATTTACACTCCAGCGGCCTTCACGGGACTCAGCGCCGCCGAGCGAGCGCGCGTCATTCAAGTCCTGCAGAGCGCAACGGCTGACGGAGGGGTTCACCTGGTGCAGACGATCGTGGCCGGCAAGCGGACAGCCGTGTCGATCGACGAGCTACGACGTCGCTATCGCGGTTGGGACGTAACCGTCTCCGATGAAGCGCCAAACAGCTTCATGGCGCGCAAAGGGATAGCGTAGCGGCTCCGACGGCCAAATTTGAAAACTTGGCGGGAACTAAGCATAGGGTGTCCGGTCTGTATCGAAACGACACGGGCAGTGGCGCGACTCGACGTGTCGTTTCGACACAGACAGCTCCTCACGCGCTTTCTGGTGCGGCGCAAACTGTTTGATAGCAGCAGCTTACGTATCGCGTCCGAATGGCATCTTTGCTGCTTTAGGGAAACGTGCCCCCGCCCGTTCCGGGGGCATTTCCTTATCAGGTGTTGCTATCTATATGAAGCAGGAACCGCAGTCGCAGCATGAAGAGCCCGTTGGCATCGTGATTTCCCGCGGATGGGAGCCGGCGACGACGCCGAGATTCACTGCCTACATGTGGGCCCCTGGCCCGGAGGATGAGGTCGAGCTGGACGCGATTCCCGCCTGACCCGCCCGTACCAATGCCCAAGTGCCGCGGACTTTCAGTCCGCGGCACTTTTCATTTTCGTTGGGCTCGGTACGCGCTTTGCCCCCTGAGTGGGCGTGCATACTTCCATGGATTGGGAGCGCGAGCGTTCGCAGCTCCTTGGCCGACAGATCTCCGAGTTCCAACTCACGATACGCGGAACGCGTGTCGAGCGACTCGTGTCGCGTTTGCATGAGGAATTGGCGGCGCGCGACATCGCCTTTCGCCCGCCTGTGTATCTCAGCAACGAGTGGGGATGTCCCGATGGTGCGCCCATCATCGGCATCCCGTTCTATCTCGCTGATACGCGACTCGAGCGGATCGAAGCGGAGCATTCCGGTTCCGTCGAGAGCGACGACGAGGCAATGAGATACCTTCGCCACGAGGCAGGGCACGCGGTGAACTATGCGTTTCGCCTGCACGAACGCGCGGACTTCTCATCACTCTTCGGTGATTACTCGCGGCCATACCGAGAGCACTACGCAGCCGATCCGTTGTCGCGTGCATATGTGCGGCACATTCTTGGTTGGTACGCGCAGAAGCATCCCGATGAAGATTTTGCCGAGAGCTTTGCGGTATGGCTCACGCCTGGGATGGATTGGCGTACTGACTATGCGGGCTGGCCTGCTCTCGCGAAGTTATTGTGGGTCGACGCGGCGATGCGCGATGTGGCAGCGGAAGATCCGCGAACTCCAGAACTCTCCGACGACGATGTGCCGGTTGAGGCGATGCACTGGACAGTGGCCGATCACTATGCGAGCGACGAATCGCTTTCATTGGGCGATGCGCGTCAGTTCGATGGTGACTTGCGCCGCATCTTTGCGAGCGAGGCCGATGCCTCCGCAGCAGAAGATGCGTCCGGCTATCTCGCGCGTCACGAGGGCGAGCTTGTCCTGCGCATTTCGTACTGGGCCGGTGTTGGTCCTGCTGCGGCGCGTTCGCTCATACGTGCGCTTCGCGAGCGTGCGGCGTCCCTCGACCTTCGGGTACTCGGCCTCGAAGCCACAACGCTGATCGAGCTCACTGCATTCGGAACGGCCGTGCTGTTGCATTGGCGGTACACCCACGTTGTCAACACACCTTCTCACACCACGCATTCATGAAAGTCGCCCTTTTGCATGGCGTTGATGCGGCAGAGCCGCCGGAAGATCCGGTGCTCACGCAGATCGAATCGGCACTTCGTGCGCTCGGACATGATCCGACGCGCGTGAGTGTCGCGGCCGAGGTTGAGCCAGTGATCGCGGCGTTGCGCGCGGTGGATCCCTCCTTGGTGTTCAATCTCGCAGAATCGTTTGATGGCAAGAGCGCGCTCGAGTCGAATGTTGCGGCGTTGCTCAACCTGATCGGGTTGCGGTACACAGGCTCGAGTCCCGCAGCGTTGCTGATGGCGGGAGACAAGAGCCTTACGAAGAAGATGTTGAGCTTTCACAAGATTCTCACGCCGCAGTTTGCCACGGTGTATCGCGGCGCACTGGATCATGTGGGGGACCTGACATTTCCTCTGATCGTGAAGCCTCCGCAGGAAGACGCGTCACTCGGCATCACATCGAAGAGTGTCGTCAGGGACATTCGCGAGTTGCTCGGGACGATGGATGCGCTTCAGCGCGAGTTTCAATCGCCGGTGCTGGTCGAGGAGTTCGTGGACGGCCGCGAGTTTTACGTCGGCGTGCTTGGGAACGTAAATCCTGTTGGGTTGCCAGTGATCGAGCTCGACTTCAGCGCCTTTCCGCCGGATCGCCCCAAGGTTGCGAGCTGGGAAGCAAAGTGGGGCGAGGGAGGAACAGGCGCGGCGGGCGAGACGGGAGAGGAGTTCGCTGGAACGCGTTCGGTTTTTCCGACCGATGTCCCCGCTGAACTCCTCGCGCGAATGCAGGCGGTGGCGGTGGAGGCATTCAACGCGCTTCGCCTGCGTGACTACGGCCGCGTGGATTTGCGTGTGACGGCGGCTGAGGAGATCTACGTGATCGAGGTGAATCCGAACTGCTACCTCGAGAGCACGGGAGAGTTTTCGCGCGCCGCGGCGGAGGCTGGCATCACGCACGATGCGTTGATTGCCCGTATCATCGAATTGGCACAGGGCCGATATACGCGCTGACGGGTCGGTGGGCCACAACGAAAGAAGCCGGCGCCAAAGGCGCCGGCTTCTCCGTTGTGCGATGTCCGGAGCTTACTTCTTGGACTTCTTTGCGGCCTTCTTCGCACCCTTCTTTGCGGCCTTCTTTGCGCCGCCCTTCTTTGCAGCAGCCTTCTTGGCGCCACCCTTCTTGGCAGCCTTCTTCGCGCCCTTCTTAGCAGCTTTCTTTGCGGCCATGGTAATCTCCAGTGAAGGAGTGAATCGCCCGATCGAACCCCCGGTGGTTCGTACGAGCCAGTGGGTGAACGCCGAAGCGTCTTCCCCACCGCGGCACGATCTCATGGCGAGACCATGACGTCGTACGGCGTCTCCCTACACGACGCCGCTCAAGTTGATCAATTGGAAAAAAGACAATCAGTTAAACAGCAAGTTCTTTACCGCAGGCTCAATTTTTGAGCGCTCGAACCGGAAAGCTTCGCTGCCAGTGAACATCGCGACGGAACGCATCCGCGCGAAATGGACATTAGCGGAGGTCTCACGCGTGCCGATTGTGGCAGCGAATGAGTCCTGCGTGCGTGGCGTAATGTGGGAGTCGCCGGCCATTGGTGACGGAGCGGCCGAGTGATCGGCGGCGTGGGCGGCGGATGACGCCGCAGCGAGATCGATGATCATCGCGGCGGCGGTTGACGTTGTGTTGGCGATCTCTCTGCAGGATGAACCCACGCAATATCCTGAGCACTTGTGCATGTGCATCGGCGAACATTCGAACGACGACGCATCAGTAACATCAGCAACAATCACGCAACGCGAATATAGGAACTCGTGAAATCGCACGCAATAGTGAATCGCGCGTCTCATTGAGATGGTGTGCAGGAATCAATGCGCGGAATCTTCAATTCCATTTTTCGCTTCGCGCTGTGATCGTCCTCACCGTCCGCATGCGTACTCGATGTCAACGCACACTTCCCTCATTCAGAGTGACCAGCGAGTTTTCGGGCACATCGCAGATGCGAGTGCGATGGTTGGTGTCACTTCGAACGAGTCGAGCGAGACGCACGTGCGAGCGCTAGTGAAGGAGACAGCTGGTCCCGGATTCATGTTGCGCGATGTTCCGCGCCCTGTGATTCGCGATGATGAAGTGCTGATCAAAGTGCGGCGCGCGGGCGTCTGCGGTACTGACGTTCACATCTACGACTGGGACGCGTGGGCGCAGGGACGCTGTCGTCCACCGTTCACCGTGGGCCACGAGTTTGCGGGCGACGTTGTACAAGTCGGAAGCCTCGTCGCCGATGTGCGCGAGGGCGATCGCGTCACGGCAGAAGGTCACATCGTCTGCGGGCGCTGTCATCTCTGCCGCACTGGCAACGCGCATGTCTGCCCGAACACGCGCATCATCGGCGTGGATCGCGACGGATGCTTTGCCGACTTCATCGCGATGCCAGCGTCGAACGTATGGCACCTGGATGACGCGGTGTCGTATGAGATCGGCGGCATTCACGATCCGATGGGCAATGCCTTTCACACCGCGCTCGTCGGGACGGAAATGTCCGGCAAGACCGTGCTCGTCACCGGATGCGGCCCCATTGGAATCTTCGCCGTGGGAATCTGCAAGGCGGCTGGCGCATCGCGCATCATCGCGAGCGATGTGAACCAGACCCGTCTCGACCTCGCGAGCGCGATGGGCGCGCATGATGCCGTCACGCCGCAGGATGCCGAGCACGCCGTGCGGTCCGCGACAAACGGACTCGGCGTCGATGTCGTGCTCGAGATGTCTGGTGTCCCTTCCGCAATCCATCAAGCCTTCGCGCTGGTGCGCGTCGGGGGACGCGTGCAGATGCTCGGCATCCCCGCCCGGCCGATGGAAGTGAATTTTGCGACGGAGATCATCTTCAAGGGCATCACGGTTTACGGTGTCGTCGGTCGTCGGATGTACGACACCTGGATCCAAATGACACAGTTCCTTCGCTCGGGGCAGTTTGATCCAACGCCGGTGATTACACATCGGTTCCCGTTGGAGCAGTTCGATGCGGCCATCGCGGCCATCAAGGGCGGATCGGCGGGGAAAGTCGTCTTCGAAATCGGGTAGTGTGAGTCCTCACGTCCTACGTGTTCTTCCATGACACTCAACACCGCATTCACCGCTGATCTCGAAGCAAAGCTCCAGCAGCTTCGCGACGATCGCGTCTACAAGCAGCTCAACTTCATCGACTCGCCGCAAGCGGCGCGGGTGCAGATGGAAGGACGAGGAGACGTCGTCATCCTTTCCTCGAATAACTATCTCGGCCTGTGTTCGGAACCGTCTGTCGTGAATGCGGGCATCGACGGCTTGCACCGATACGGCGCGGGAACGGGGAGCGTTCGGTTCATCTGTGGAACGTTCACGATTCACCGGGCCCTGGAGGAAGTGCTCGCGCGCTTCGTTGGAACGGAAGCGTCGATGTCGTTCGTTTCCGCCTGGAGTGCGAACGAAGGCCTGACCGCAACGGTCCTCGAGGAAGGCGACTTCGTGTGCTCCGACGCACTGAATCACGCGTCGATCATCGATTCCATTCGGTTGGCGAAGTCGATCACGAAATGCCAGACGGCCGTCTACAAACACGCCGACCTCGACGACTTGCGCGCGAAGCTCGTCGCAGCGAAAGGCGCGAAACGGCGCATGGTGTGGAGCGACGGCATCTTCTCGATGGAAGGATCGATCGCGCCACTTCCCGACCTGCTACAGATCTGCCGAGATCACGATGCGATCCTCGCAATCGATGACTCGCATGCGACGGGCGTACTCGGAAAAACGGGACGAGGAACGGCGGAGCACTTCGGCGTCCTCGGCGAAGTGGACATCATTACATCGACGCTTGGCAAGGCACTTGGAGGTGCAGCGGGCGGATTCGTTGCGGCGTCGGCTGCGCTCTGTGACTATCTCACGCAGCGTTCGCGTCCACAGCTCTTCTCGAATGCGCTGCCGCCCACCGTTGCGGCAAGTGCGATAGCTGCGGTCGAGTTCATCGAACAGAATCCCAACCGCGTGCAAACGCTGCGCGACAACACGCGTTACTTCCGCGAACAGGTTATTGAGGCAGGCTTCAAGCCGTTGGCGGGCGAGACGCCGATTGTCCCTATCATCGTTGGAGAGACCGCTGCCGCGATCCAGATGAGCGACATGTTGCTGTCGGAAGGCGTCTTCGTAACCGGATTTGGATTTCCAGTGGTGCCCAAAGGCGAAGCTCGCGTGCGGTGTCAGGTATCGGCAGCGCATTCGAAGGATGATCTCGACCAAGCGATCCGAGCTATAGTCAAGGTAGGGAAGGCTTTGAAGATCGTGTAACGGGGCGACAGTTGCGTCTGGTCTTCCTTCTATATGTTCGTGACGGATCAGGCGTGCACTTCGTCCCAGAATTGAGTCTGCGACCGCCGGCGGTTGCGGGCCCAAGCTCTCTTTCTCGAGGTTCTAGCTATGCGATTCCTCCGTGTGTTGGCAGTGGCCACCGGTTTCGCCGCCCTGGTCTCCCAGTCGAGTGCGGCACAGGACGCGCGACAATTCAAGGATGCGTGGTTCTGGGGCGTCAAAACCGGCGGCCTGACCTACTCTTCCGCAACGGCGAGCAATAGCCCCGCGCCCATCGTCGGTGCCGAGTGGCTCATCACGCGGTCCAATGGCGGTCTGTATATCGCCTTTGACCAGGCATTCCTGTCGACGACTGGTGGATTCATCGATCGCGACCCCGACAGCATCTTCGTTCGGAATGTCGACCTCAAGAACCTGCGCCGGTTCACGATGGCTGGTATGGTGTTTCCTGGGCAGACGCGCAATCTGCATCCCTATGCGGGAGCGGGTCTGGCGTTCAACCAGATAGCCGGCACGTCGTTGGTTGGTTCATCGGCGAGCAGCGCGCGGTACCTCATTGCGCTGGACAGCATTCAGGCGAAGAAGACCGCATTCTCGCCGATCTTCCTCGCGGGCATTCAGGCGCGTTTCAAGCCGGCGTCGCTCTTTGTGCAGGCCACAGCGTCGCCGGTTCAGAAGGCGTTCTTCCTGTCTGGCAACAACTCATTCAATCTCTCGCTGGAGTTCGGCGCGCGATACAACATAGGCAGCTCGATCGATCACGCGCGTTAGCACGATTGGCACGAGCAGTGCGAAGGGCCGCCCGTTGCATCGGGCGGCCCTTACGCGTTGTAGGGCGTTCGCACGAAATGCGATGGCGTGGTCGACACGAACGGGTCGTCACGCACAAAGAAGCGCAGCGGCCAATCTGCGGCGCGCGTGATGCCAATGCGCGGCGTGATGACGACATCGTCGTCGCGTACTGGCTCAGCCGACCTGATGATGATCGCGCCGCTGCGCAACGACGTCGCGTTCATTGCGCCCGAAATGCCCATGGCCTGGCAGAGCTTTCCCGGTCCGTTCGTCAGGTCTCGATCGCGCCGAACTCGCGGCCGACGCTGTCGCATCAGTTCGATGCCTTCCGTGGGGTGAACGGCGCGAACAAGTACCGCGGCGCCGTGTCCACGCTCGCGGGTCACCGCATTGACGCACCAGTACATGCCGTAGATGAAGTAGACGTATGCAAGCCCCGGCGGCCCGAACAACGGTGCCGTGCGCGACGTGAGTCCAGCAGCCGCGTGACACGCGGGGTCGTCGGGGCCTGTATAAGCCTCGGTCTCGACGATTCGTGCACGCGTTACGCCATCAGGCGTTGTGCATTGCAGGACAGTACCAAGCAGTTCGCGCGCAACCAGCTCGGTTGGTCTGTTGTAAAACCGGGCTGGAAGCGGCGGACCTAAGCGAGAACGCCGCGCTGTTAGCGCGGCGTCTCGTGTCATGCTTCGTCGCGGGCCACTGCCTTCTTGGCCCGTGGTTTTGGAGCAGCTGCCGTCTTCTTTGCGATCGGAGCTGGCGTTGGCTTCCCCTTCGCTTTCGCCGACGGCTCCCTGGCTGCCGACGTCTTTGCGACAGGCATCTTCGCAGCGGGCGCCTTCTCGACTGCGAGCTTTGACGGTGCCTTCGCTGCAGCAGTCTTGGCTGCCGGAGCGCGCTTTTTTGCCGCCGTCTTGCGAACGTTGCTCTTTACAGCGGGCGTGGGCAACGCAGCGACGGTGGGTGCTGTGGCGGTGGCCTGCTCGGCTATGGCAACAACCGGTGCCGGTTGGGCGACTGGTTCTGGTGTTGGCGCGGCAGCGGGTGTCGTCGAGATTGCGCTCGACGACGGTCCAACAACGCCGATGCTGAGCAACTCCGGTGGTGGTGCGCCAGGCCGTCCGCCGCGACCACCACGTGAACTCACGCCGCCGCGCGGTCCCATTCCTCTCGGCGCGGGTGCACTGACGACGGGAGCCGGTGCGTTGAGGATCGCGGTCTTCGCCAACTGCTCCGCCACAGATTCTGCCTCCGACACGCGTGCGACTTCGAAATCGTCGCCACGACGACGAAGGTCGATGACGTCGTTGTCGTGCGCATCCTTGAGAATGCGCGGGAAGTTGCGATCGCTCAGGCTCTCGCTGTCGCGACCGAGTAGCTCGCGTGCTTTCGCGCGCACGATTCCGGCTCGCACAGCGGCATCCCCGGACGTCAGCGCCGCGACGGTTCGACGCAGGAGATCGAACGCCTCGTCGCGCGTAAGACGTTCACCGGTTGCGCCGATGGCGCCGACTGGCTCCGCGACTTCGGTGCGTGCCGGACGCGCCGGACGCTCGGGGCGTGGAACGCGCTCGGGGCGAGCACTCGGTGCGGGAAGCGCTGCGGGGGGAGCCACTGCCGCAGGCGGCGTCGGTGTGACGACTTCAGGTGCGAGAGCGACTGTATCGCTCGCAGCCTCCGCTTCAGCGTCGAGCGGAAGCTCAGTTGCGCCCGCTGCGCGTGGGCGATCGTCGCGGTCACGTCCGCGACCACGACGACCGCGCCGGCCGCGACTTCCGGCAGGCTTGTCGCCCGCGGCAATCGCTGGCACCTCGACGCGGGCCGCTTCGTCGGCAGCGGCATTCTCGGCCGCGCGCGCATCGCCCTTTGCTCCGCTGGGCAGACCGATTTCGAGTTGCCCATTCTCGAGTTTCGTGGCAGACAGGAGGCCGCGTTGCACGGCGTCCTGCACGAAACGCGAGAACTTCGCCATGCCGAGATCCTTCTCGTCGAACGAGCTGTCGATCTCCTGCATGACCTGCTTGAGGCGGTCGGAGCGCATGACGTCGCCGTT
>JBDTXZ010000036.1:0-11945 GCA_040005935.1 bacterium
TTCGGCATCGCGTCGCGCGCATTCACCGCCAGGTTCATCACGACCTGCTCCAGCTGACTGGTGTCGACGATGACATAGAGCGGCTCCGGACCATCGAGATCGACGTCCACGCTGATGTCCTCCGCCAACAGGCGCGTCAGGAAAGTCTCGTTCGAGCTGAGGATTCGACGGATGTCCGTGCGCCGCGCACGGCCGGGCTGCTTCCTTCCGAAGGCGAGTAGTTGCGCTGTAAGCGCCGCCGCTCGCTGGATCGCATTCTGTAACTGTCCGAGATCCGCGCCGATCGGATCATCCGGCGACACCTCGTCCGTGATGACAGCGACGTATCCCAACATCACGCCGAGCAGGTTGTTGAAGTCGTGTGCGATGCCGCCCGCGAGGCGACCGAGCGCATCGAGCTTTTGCGCCTGGCGAAGCTGGGACTCGAGCGCCACTCGGTCGGTGACGTCGACCGCATGCACGAGTAGCCGGTCCGGCTGTTGCGGGCCGACCTCGAGCTCGAACATTCTGCGGCCGAGCGGAGGTCCGACGTCCAGCTGGATAGTCTCCCGCAGGACGACGTCCTCGCTGAGCGCTCGGCGAAGGTGCTCCGCCGCAGCGGTCGGCACGCCGAAGATGTCGCTCCGCAGATTGCCCAGCGTCGACGTTTTGAACCTGGGAATAGCGCGCCCCGCCGCCTCGTTGAAGTCCACAAGCGCGAAATCGTCGCCCTTTGCCTCCCACAAATACGTCGGCATCGGTTGCTTTACGAACTGTTCGCGAAGGAGCCTGATGTTGCGCTGCGACTCGTGGGTCGCGAGCACCTGCTCCGTGACGTCCACACCGTGCGCCACAATCGTTGGCTCTCCAGTGGCATCGTCGAGCCGCTGGTACACAAAGTCCAAGTACCTCGTTTCCAGCGGTCCTCCCGGCGTCCGCACCAGCTCTACATGCATCTGCTTTCCCATGAAGGGCTCACCCGTGTCGCGCACGTGATCGAGGAGCTCTGTAAAACCCTGATCGGCGATTTCTGGCAATGCGTCGGCCAGCGGCATGCCTATGACGTTTCGGTGCCCGATCAGCTGTTGAAACGCCGGGTTGACCCGTTCGAAAACGTGCTGTGCGCCGCGCAGGATGGCGAGGAACGCCGGGGCGTGTTCGAACACGGCGGCGAGCCGCTGGCGTTCGATGTCGAGCGAAGCCAACAGGCGGTCTCGCTCGTGCGACGCCAGCTGCCGTTCCGTGATGTCCACGAGAACGAATACGGCGCCAAGCGAGGTACCATCGTGCCCTACGATACTCGCGCTGTGATTGAGCACAAATCCGCGGGTCCCGTCGAAGCGCTCGATTTCCACCATCTCGCCCGCGATTGTCTCCCCAGTGGCAAGAGTGCGCGCCAGCGCCCACTCGTGGGGTTTGACAACTGCGCCTGTGGCAGGCCACCACGCGCGGTATAAGCCGTAGTCCTTGGCGCTGCGCACCTTGGGCGCCGTTCCACCCCAGATCCGCTCGACGGCGGCATTCTGCTGCGTCAGCTCGCCGCTCGGCGCAGCGAGGCCCACGCCAAGGGGAATCGCCTCCATCACGGCGCACAGCCGACGCCGATCGAGATCCGCCTCGTCCAGTGCGTCCGCCAGCCGTCGCTCGGCGACCTTGCGCGACGTGACGTCAGTCAGCATGGCGAGCCTCCCTGTGATCGAACCATCGGCCGAGACGATGGGACTCAGGGTCGCGAGCATGTCCATGGACGGTCGGCCGTTTCGACGCACGCGCATCTCGACTCCCTCGTACTCCGCTCTCACATCCGGGTCATCGTCAGTGAAATCGGCGAACTCGCGGCCGATTACACCCGCCGCCGGGCATCCGAGGATTTCCTCCATCCGAGGGTTGAGGTAGGTGATCGCGCCGTCGGCGTCCATCGCGACCACGCCTTCGTGCGTTGATTCCACGAAGGTGCGGAAGCGGGCGTCGCTCAGCGCGCGCTCGTGGTTGGCGGTGCGATCGCTATGCGCGATCAGCGCCGCCACCCTACCACTGTCGTGCGATCGCTTGGCCGATAGGTGGTACCAGCGTTCCTTGTTCGGCGCGTGACACGCGTAATCGAACGAGAATTCCTCCACGTCGTCATTGAGAACGCGCCGCAGTCCTGCCGCAACGAGGTGCGCGTCTGCGGAACCAACACCGACAGCCGCGTCGCAGACGGACAGGTAGTTCCCCCCGAAGCCCGTTTCCCCGCTCGCGTAGCCGTTTGCGCTCGCAAAATCGATCCATGCTTGGTTCACCCCGATTACCTCGCCGACGGTGTCGACCAGGGCTATGTGATCGACGAGCGCATCGAGTGCGACTCGCAGCAATGACGTGGCGGCCGACGTCGCCGCGGGGCTTCGCCCCGCGGGTTTCAGGCGGACCATCGATCGAATTGCCGCGCGAAGTGCCAGGGGATGCACCGGCCGCGCAAGAAACCCATCGCATTGCAGATCCACCTTGTCCTGCCATCCTGAGCGAGACCCGCCGACGCCGGCGAGGTGGAGGACGGGCAGCAATCCCTGCGCGGCTGATTTCAGCCGGCGGCAGATATCGTGATCGTTGGTTCGAGGGCACTCGACGTTGACGATCGCGGCATCCGGCGCCGATCCCCCGAGGATCGCCAGCGCAACGTCGATGGACTCGGCCTCGAGGACAGCGGTGCTGTCGGCGCGCAGTGTCTCAGCAACCTCGCGGCGCCGCGCCTCGTTGGGGTCGAGCAGGAGGACGAGCGCGGAATCGCGGCAATCGCGGCAATCGCGCTGCAGTGCGTCGTCGTGCTTCGGAAGGTAGAGGTTGAGCAACATCAGCGGGCTGGATACGAGAAATCGCCCTAAGTCACCGTGGCGCCATTTGGCCCTCCGTGTGAGTGCAAGACAAGGCCCGCGTCCAGCGGTCACCGGTCGAAGCCGCACTGCGATCAAGTCGACATGCGGCGAGCGTCCAGCTACGCAGCATCGGCGCCTCCGGCGCAATCACGCCTCCCAACGCGGCGCAAGGATCGACACGCCGACCGTCCCAGGAGAGGGACGACTCCACCTCGACAGGTGGCAATCGTATCAGCCGCTTCTCACCATGGCGAGCGCCGCCGACCAGTCGCAGCAAGCGTACGCGCGAGCTCGAGCGGGCCGTCCTTGCGGTGGGAATCCCGCCGCTGACTACGCCGCGAGAATCGGCAGCTCGCGCCGCGCGCGCTCGATCACGCCGCCGCCAAGCACCGTCGTTCCGGCGTAGAGCACAAGCGATTGGCCAGGTGAAATCGCGGAGACCGCTGCGTCGAGGGCAATTTCCACCTCATCACCATCGACCCGAACGAGCGTCCCGCGAGCGGGCGCGGCGTGGTGGCGGATCTGCACTTCCACTTCGTCGCCAATCGCCGGGATATCGACCAACCAGTTGACCTCCCGCGCGATAACGCCACGACCGAGCAGTTCCTCGCGCGGACCGATCACCACTTCGCCGGATGACGGCCTGATTTCCACGACGAACATCGGCTCGCGGAATCCACCAGGAAGTCCGCGGCGCTGGCCCACGGTGTATCGCGCAAACCCGTCATGCTCGCCGAGTGTCGTTCCGTCGCGGCGCACGAACAGCCCAGGGCGCAGCGACGGCGCGTCTGCTCCAAGCACGCGCGCGATGATCTTGGTGTGATCGCCATCCGGAACGAAGCAGATGTCCTGACTCTCTGCCTTCTCCGCGATCAGTTCGAGCCCGAGTTCATGGGCGACGGCGCGCGTCTCGGCCTTCGTCTGCGCGCCCACAGGCAGGATCATGCGCGAAAGGACGCTCCGCGAGATGCCCCACAGGAAGTACGATTGGTCTTTCGCCGGATCGAGGCCGCGTTGCAACGTGCCATCGCGCACCTGTGCGTAGTGCCCAGTCGCGATCCAGCGCGCGTCGATGGCGTCCGCCTTGCGCAACAAGTCGCGGAACTTCGTGAACGTATTGCAGCGCACGCAGGGAATCGGCGTGCGGCCGCGTGAGTATTCATCAACGAAATCCTGCACCACGTCGCGACCGAAGGCGCTCTCGAGATTGAGTACGTAGTGCGGCACGCCGAGCTGTTCGCAAATGCGGCGCGCATCGTTCACGCTATCGAGCGAACAGCATGGCCGGTCGGGGAGGTCCTCGCCGTGGCAGAACAGCTTCATCGTCGCACCGACGACGTCGTAGCCCTGCTTGACGAGCAACGCTGCGGCGACGGATGAATCCACGCCTCCACTCATCGCCACCAGAACGCGCTCGCGCATCAGTGTCTCACGCCGTCGCGAGACGGCGTGCCTTCTGGACCAACATGGGGAACACCTCAGCTACGCGATCGATGCAGGCGTCCGTCGTCAGGCAGCCAAGGCTCATGCGAATGGCCGAACTGGCGAGATCGGCCTGTACACCGAGCGCGGCCAGCACATGCGATGGCGACACGCTTCCGCTCTGACACGCTGAGCCAGCAGAACAGGCGATGCCACGAAGGTCCAACGCCATCAGCAATGACTCGCTGTCGGTGCCCGGAACTGAAATGTTCATGATGTGCGGGGCACGCGGTGCTCCACGCCCGTGAATCACGGCGTCGGGGATGCGCTCGACCAGTGCGGACTCGAGCCGTTCGCGTAGCGCGGCCAGCTTTGTCCACTCATGCTCACGTTCTGCCACCGCCAGCTCCGCGGCGCACGCGAGGCCTACAGCCATCGCGACGTTCTCCGTGCCCGTCCGACGTCCACGATCCTGGTCGCCACCGAACATCAATGGCTGAATGGGCGTTCCGCGACGCACGTAAAGCGCACCAATTCCCTTTGGCGCTCCGATCTTGTGGCCGGAGATGGAGAGGACGTCGAATGGTGTTGTCTTCGCGTCGATGAGAACCTTACCGAATGCCTGCACGGCGTCGGTGTGGAAGATTGCACCCTTTTCCTTTGCGCGGGCCGCGAGTTCGGGGACGGGCTGCAGCACGCCGATCTCATTGTTCACCCACATGATCGAAACGATCGCGACCTTGTCGTCCACAAGCGCATCGAACGATGCGTCGTCCACGAGGCCGCTCGGGGTCATGGAGAGAATGCGTTCGTCGCCACCTTCCTTCCCGGCCTGATGCGCGGCCGCGAGCACTGCCTTGTGTTCGATTGGTGTCGTGACCACGGCGATGCGCCTTTCGTCGCGTCGGGTCCGCCAGACACCAAGCACGGCCATGTTATCAGCTTCGGTGCCACACGAAGTGAAAACGACCTCGTCTGCGGAGGCTCCAAGACATCGAGCGACGCGCTCGTGCGCCTCGTCGAGAGCTGTTCGCGCTTCTCGACCCCACCGGTGCACACTGGACGGATTGCCGAAGCGTGCGCCGAAAAACGGTCGCATTGCGTCGAGCACTTCGTCGCGCACTGGTGTGGTGGCGGCGTGATCGAGATAGATAGGTTCAGGCATACGGGTGAAAGATAGCGACCCAGTGCTGGGGCTGAGAAGGAGTGTTGACACCGAGACAGGGCAGACTGCGTATACTGAGCCATGACTGAGCCTTATCGATCCTCCCTCGTCTCATCGGTCCACAGCGACCCATTGAGTAGCCTCGACGCCGACGAAGCGCGCGAGCGGGCCATCCGCCTTTTGACAGACGCATATGCGTACGACGTCATCACGGACTTCGAGTTCGAGCGGCGCCTTTCGCAACTCGGCCTGTCGGCAACTCGGGCCTCGATCGATGCCGCCGTCGCTGACCTGCCAGCGGCGGGAAGCGTGGCTCGCCAGACGACGTTGAGCTACGCTCCGTCTGCGCAGCACGAAGGCAAGATTGTTGGGTTCATGAGTGAGACGCGTCGGAAAGGGCCGTGGCGCGTGCCCCAGCACCTGACGATTCGCGCCATCATGTGCGACATGAAGGTGGATCTCCGGTACGCCGCCATTCCGCCTGGGTGCATCATCGAGGTGAAATCGATCATGTCGAGCGTATCGATCATCGTGCCCCCGGCGATGGTCGTCAGTTTCCACGTCGACCCGATTCTCGGTGCGGCAGGCAGCTCGGCAGACGGAGGCCTGAATGAGAGCGCGGCGCACGTCCATGTCCACGGAAGCGCGATCATGTCGGACGTGCGCGTTCGAGTGCGGCAACTGGGGCGCTGACCAGATTACGGGCGCGCAGCCAGCTCCATAGCGAGTGGCTACGCGCGCGAATTCGGCGCCGATGCGGGCCTTCCGTGACTCATCCGGCGAAGTGCGAACTTAACAACGCGTTCATTCAGCGGCCGATGACTTACTGTCCCCTCTGGCCCGACTTTACCGACGTCGCCTGCGGCTTGCCGCCGCGCATCGGCGGGGGCGGCGCCGCCATTTTTACTTTCGCGTCAGGTGTGTGCGATGACGCGGCCGGCTTCTTCGAGAAGTCGGGAATGGTGCGGTGTCCTTTGCGTTTCATACCAACCTCGTGACGTCGAGTGGAATCGAAAGCCTAGCCCGTTCGATCGCGCGTCGCAACGGCTAGCGCCCAGCCACGATTTCCGCGCGAGTGTAAACGAATCGCCCATTGTATCCGAATGGCGACGCTCCCGCCCAGGGAAAGATGCATACCCGGTATCGAGCGAATTCGTCCGGCTTGAAGTTGGTGAGGCTCGGACGTCCTGCCAACGGAATTGGAGTGAAGAAGGGTTGCCGCTCGTTGCCTAGAATGAGAATCGCCACCATCTAATGCCCGCCACTCATCTTGTACGCTTCCATGATGGTCGCGTACTTCGTGATCATGTTCGGCACTTCCCAGTCAGGCATGTGGCCACCGCGCAGATAACCGAGAAAACGATCCGTCACCTGCGCGAAGTGTGACTCGTGGCCAACATCGAACTTCGCCGGTACGCTGAGGACCCACGCGTCGCCTTCGCGACGAACACCAACACCGGGAAAGCGGCCTTGTAGCGAGGCGACGGCCGCGGTGAGCGCTGTTTCGTGCGCGGCCGGAGTGACGGATGAATCGCGCTCGACGTACAGCACCGGCTTGTAACTCTGCTCCGCGCCCTGCCGGATAAGGAGCTTGGCTTTTGTGCCGCGCATGACGGAGAAGTGCGTGTCTCCCGTGCCTGCCGGCGCCTCGAAGTTCCACGTCACGGAGACGCGCGCGTGTACACCCTTTATGCGATAGTTCATCTCGCCGTTTGAGTTGACCTGCAACGCGCCGCCCTTTACGTCGCGACGCAGAAATGCCGGGAAGTCCGTTGCCCCGGTCACCTTTGCAAACTGCTCGCGTGAAATCGCTGTCGGCGAACGTCGGGCGCTCAGCATAGTGACGTCTGCGCGCTTGATGGTCTGCTCGGGAAATGCTTCCCACTGCACAAGGTCGACGAGGTGGGTTGTCACATCCACGATGCCTTCGCCTTCCTGTCGCACATCGAAGAACCATTCCGGACGCTTGAGCGGCACCCCGGCGACGATCTTGGAAAAATGGTGGACGCTCACCTTGGTAATCGCGGGATCCTTCGGCGTTCCCTTGACGAGCACGCCGAACAAGTCGGGCCGCATGGACAACTCGCGCTGCAACTGCGTCGTCACCTCGCTCCGCTCCGTCATGATGTCGTAGAGCAGCACGCCTTTCTTTTTCGCGGTCTTGAACGCGCCCTCGAGTCGCACGAGATCCGCGGGCGTCCGCACCATCGGCTTGTCGGCAAGCACGTTGAGCCCAGCGTTGATCGAGCGGACGATATACTCGGTCTTTCGCGCATTGTTGCCCGCAATGACGACGATATTACCGGACTTCGACTTGAGCATCCTGTCGAGATAATCCCCGCCGGTGTACACACGCTCGACCCACTTCGTCGGACTCTCGCTGCGCTTGTTGAATGCCTCGATACGCATCAGGTGCTGGGCGACATCATCTCCCGGCGGTGCAAAGACGTGGACGACGGAATCGACGTCGCCGTACATGAACTTCTGTACGAGTGACGCGTGAAAATGTCCAGGATCCAGCGTGATCAACTGGAACTTCGGCGTCGCGTGCGTCGTCTGCGCAATCAACGTGGGCGCGGTGCACAACAGTGATGCACACACCAAGGCGTAAACACGATGAGGACTCACTGCGCGCCTCAACGTGCCGAGTGCTTCGCGGCGAGCTTCAGCGCGCCGTATTTGCCGCGCTCCTTGCGCGTGAGCATTGCATTGGCTTCGGCATCATTCACGAAATGCTCGGCCTTCGCGTCCCACGTGAGGGGCCGTCCGGTTTTCATCGCGATCCAGCTCAGGATGCAAGCCGCATTTGCGCGGTGGGCGATAGGTGCCGGCGCCAATGGTGTCGCGCGCGACTTCACGCATTCCAGCCAATTCTTGTGATGCGACACACTCGGCGTCATGTGCACCGTGACGCCGGCGGGATCGAGCAGCTTCGGATCACTGGCATCCAAGGGCTTCAACATTGTCGGCTTTGCAGTTGGGTCACTGGCCGTTGCCGCCTCCGACCCGCGTGATACCCAGATCCATCCTTCGTCGCCTATGAACTTGATGCCGTTCGGAAGCTTGTCCGACACGGTCATGATCACTTTACCCGGGTACTCGAGCTCGATGTGATATGCGCCGTGTACGTTCCAGATCTTGTTCGTCGGGAAGTCGCCCCTCCCCTCGATTTTGCTGGGGCCGGTGAGCTCCATGTTCATGCCCCAATGCGCCGTGTCGAAATGATGCGCGCCCCAACCCGTGATCATGCCAAGGCTGTAGTTCTCGTTGCGTAGCCAGCCGGGCCGAGAGTTGATGTCAGGACTTCCATTCCTGTCGAGGCCCTGCGGATGTACCCGCTGCTCGGTGTAGTACACTTCGGGCGTGGGTCCCAGCCACATCTCGTAGTTGAACGCTGCGGGGACAGGCTGCTGAGCATTGTCCGGCGCCGTAGGATCAATCGGGAGGCCGATCTCGACGCGGCGCAGGGTACCGACGCGTCCACTGCGGACAAGCTCCACGCCCTTGCGGAATTGTTCGTTCGGACCCCATGAGCGCTGCTGACTCCCTACCTGCAGGATCCGTCCCGTCTTTGCGACCATCGCGCGCAGCACTTGCCCTTCGGCGTGCGTCATCGTAAACGGCTTCTGGAGATAGATGTCCTTGCCGGCGAGCAGCGCGCTTAGCGCAACTTGCGCGTGCTGATGGTCGGGAAGGCTGATCGAGACGGCGTCGATATCAGGGCGGGCGAGGAGCTCATGATAGTCCTGATAGGTAGCCACGTCGGGGCGCGCCCACTCCTTCGAGGCATAGAGCTCCGCGACGTGCTTCTTGCCGCTCTCCGCACGACGCATGTCGAGGTCGCAGACCGCATGCACCTCTGCGAGATCAGAGCTGGCGATGCCAGGAAAATCATGGGTTTGTCCGATGCGACCACACCCAATGTGACCCACTCGAATGCGATTGCTGGGCGCGGTGGCGCCGAACAGTCGCGCTGGGATGAACGTCGGTGCGGAGAGCACACCAACGGCGAGCGCACCCTTCTGCACGAACTCACGCCGTGTAATAGCTGGCTTCTGCGCGGAGTCGGTCATCGGATTCCTGGGAGATTATGGAGTCAGCGTGCGCGATTGTTGATCGAGTTGACTTACGGGTCCTGAAAGCGGCCCGGGCTTGGTAAGTCCTGACCAAGTGACCTTACGACACGGTAATATGCGATGCGCGCCTTGTGTTGGCGAGCGAGGAGCAGCTTCAGCCGTAGATGTTGGGGGCAGGGGCGGATCCTTCGACTCGCTTCGCTCGCTCAGGATGACGGCCATTCCCTTCGCTCGCTCAGGATGACGACGAGCCCCTGCGCTCGCTCACGTTGACGAGACGCCAGCGCCGTAGAATTTCGCGCGAACCGCCCACAATTCCGGGAAGAACTTCTGGTCGATCGTCCGGGCGAGGTACTTCGCGCCGAGCGTTCCACCCGTTCCACCCGTGAGCGGGCCGAGTACGCGCTCGACCAACTGCACGTGCTTGAAGCGCCACTGACCAAACTGCTGCTCGTACTCCAACAGCGACTCCGCCAAGAAAAACAATGTTGTCGGGCGTTCGCCAACGTACAGCTGCTCGAGGTCGATCGATTTCGCCCGCAGGAGATCGAGATAGAGTTCCTGCAGCGGTGGACGTGAGAGCGCCTTCTCCACGATCTCGGGAATTGGTCCGTGCTCTCGAAGCACATTGATGAAATGTGCCTCGCGCAAGCCGGACGTGGCTTCAATGGCGCGAAACTGCGCGCTCTGCGACCCACTCGAGGTGCCAAGGTGCTGGCGGAATTCCGCAAAGTGTTGTGGCGGAAGAGTCTCGAGCGCCGAGAGTTGCGCCGACACAATGCGCATGAGCGCATTGATACGACCCATGCGAAACAGCGCAAACTCTGGCTCGTGACCAGTGAACGCATCGATGAGCAAATCGAGTTCGTGGAGGATCTCCTTGAACCAGAGTTCACTCGCCTGGTGCACCACGATGAACAGCAACTCGTCGGGATGCGCCGATCTGGGCCGCTGCAGCGTGAGCAGCTCGTCCAGCGCGAGATACGAGGGATAGGTGACTTCGCCGGCGTCGTCGCTCAAAATGTCGAAACCTCGAGCGCGCCGAGGTCGTCGACGCGCATCATTTCGGTTGTAAAAAACGGCTCGCCGTATTGCGTCCGAATGAGTGATCCGTACGTGGCAGCGTAGTGCGTGACGACGTCGTACAGTGGTTCGCCAGTGGGATACACTTCACCCGCCTGCGTCGCGCCATCGAACTGCGACGCATAGCAGCGAATGGCGTTCATCTTCTGCTCGAATTCAGCGCTGATGTCAACGACGAAGGTCGGCCGCACGAAATCCTGACGGTACGCCAGTGCGTGGATGATCTTGTGAGGACGGTGTTTGGGTACGTCGGGCGCGACTTTAGCGAGTCCGGCGACGAAACACGCGTCGCGCACGAGCTGCGCGGTGACACGATGATCCGGATGCCGACCCTCGAGTGCAGGCGCGATCACAATTCGTGGCGCAAAGCGGCGTATGGCGCGGGCGAGTACTTCTCGCGTTGCAGGCGTGTTCTCGATACCCGCGTCCGGAAAGCCGAGCGTTTCTCGCGCACTCACCCGAAGAATACCGGCTGCCTTGTCCGCCTCGGCCTTTCGCAGCTCGGCAGATCCCCGCGTTCCCATCTCGCCCTGCGTGAGATCCAGAATTGCCGTGCGTTGCCCCAGCTTGGCGGCCTTGATGAGCGAGCCCCCGCACGTGAGCTCGACGTCGTCGCGATGGGCGGCGATGGCCAGAATGTGGACGGCTGCGCTGTGGGGCATGCGCCGAAATATAGGCGGGGCCGAAGAGATGTGAGGCGGTCCAGGAATGATCACGTGATGGCGACTCTGTTCGTGCCGTCACGCACTCACGTCTTCATTCCTCACTCGTCACGAAACTCACTCGTAGCGAAGCGCCACCACCGGATCCATCTTTGCCGCACGCATTGCGGGAAGCATTCCGAACATCACACCAGTAACGGCGCTGATCCCGAGCGCTGCCGCCACGCTGCCCCATGATGTCGACGCGGGAATGGACGGCCACGCAGTACGCACGCCGATGGCCACGAGAATACCAAGCACCAGGCCCAGGGATGCGCCAATTCCAGTGAGTGTCACCGCTTCAACGAGAAACTGCCAGAGGATGGTCCATCGCGTCGCACCCAACGCCTTGCGCACGCCGATTTCGCGCGTGCGCTCAGTGACCGAGATCATCATGATGGCGATGACGCCCACGCCGCCCACAAGCAGGCCGACCGACGATAGCGCCAAACCGACGACGAAGAACGTCCCGAACAGCTTGTTGTAGATCGCCCAGAGGCGATCCTGCGTGACGATATCGAAGTTGTTGGGCTGATTGGGGCGCAGGCCTCGATGACCGCGCAACGCAGAGGTGACGTCGTCCACCGCATCCTCGACAGTGACGCCGCTCAGCGGCTTGACGATGAGGTTGTTGCCGCGCATCCAGAGATTGAGATGCCGGCGCGCC
>JBDTXZ010000037.1:0-11797 GCA_040005935.1 bacterium
ACGCGCTCGAGGCCGCGTGCTGCAAGGTGTTCGCGAGCGAGATGCTGTGGCGCGCTGCAGACGAAATGGTGCAGGTCGCCGGCGGTCGCGGGTTCGTGAAGCCGTATCCGTACGAACGAACGCTGCGTGACGCGCGCATCAACCGGATCTTCGAGGGAACGAACGACATCCTCCGCCTCTTCATCTCGCTGAATGGCATACGCGGACCCGCGGAAGACCTGAAGGAACTCGGCATGGCGCTGCGGCGTCCGCTGAAGAATCTCGGGCTGTTATCCGAGTTCGCGGCATCGCGCATTGCAAATCGCCTGGGTGCCACGCCAACGCTCGACGTCGAATTGCACGAGCGACTTCACGGGCACGCGCGGCACTTCGAGAAGCACGTGCAGGAACTCAAGGACGGAACCGAGCGACTGATTCGCGAATACCGGAACGAGATTGTGGATCGGCAACTGGAACTCGAGCGCTTGAGCGACATGGCCATCGAGATGTTCGCCACTGCGTGCGTGATTGCACGCACGCAGCGCTTGTTGTCGGAGCGCGGCGAGGCCGAGTGCGCGCATGCGCTTGCGCTCTGCGATGTGTTCGTCGTCGAGTCTGGACGCCGCTTTCGCGCGAGTCGCGGTGCGCTGCTCTCCGCGCAGGATGCTGCGCGACGCACCGTGGCAGCAGGGGTACGAGAGGCGAGAGGTTATGCGGTGCCAAACACCTTGTTGAGTTGAGCGTTACCGCTACGTCACACTGTCATCCCGCACGAGCGACCGCTCGTGTCGGGATCCATGATGCGTCCCGAGTGGCCGGCTCACTGCGCCGCGATGGTAGATCCCGACACTCGCTTCGCGTGTGCGGGATGACAGGATAGATGCGCTGCGCTGACCAGGTGAAACCGCCCCTGTACCTCGAGTTTGCTAATACCTACTACCTCAAGCGAAGCCGATGAGCCCCAAGTCACGGATGTACGACATCTCTGTTTCGCTGCGCACCGGCGGCTTGATCTATCCGGGAAATCCGCCCATCTCGATTACCGCGCAGCAGGCCATTTCGCAGGGAGCGGGCGCCAACGTGTCGCGACTGGATTTCGGATCGCACAGTGGTACGCATGTCGACGCGCCAAAGCACTTCTTCGACGACGGCGCCGGCGTGGACGTCATGCCGCTGGACGTCCTCATGGGTCCATGCCGGTTGCTCGCGTTTTCCGATGCCGTGATGAGCATTGGCGAAGCGGAACTGCGGGGGCACGATCTTACGGGCGTCACGCGCGTCCTTCTGAAGACGCGCAATTCATCGTGGCTTGCAAGCGGAAGCACCGAGTTCCATCCGGACTACACCTACGTCGCGCCCGACGGCGCCGAGTATCTCGCGGCGCTCGGCGTGCAGCTGGTGGGTGTGGACTACCTGTCTGTCGAGCAGTTTCATTCCGGCCACCATCGCACACATCGCACGCTGCTCGAGCGCGGCATCGTGATCGTGGAAGGACTCTTGCTGAGCGATCCGCCGGCCGGCGACTATGAGCTCGTGTGTTTGCCCATCAAGTTCGCAGGGTTGGATGGTGCGCCCGCGAGGGCCGTGTTGATTGGCTGAACGCAACGTAGGTTGAAGACGAATTGAGCCGCGGCTCTCCGCGGTCATCCAAACCGGAATGATGCGATCATGACTTCACCAATCTCGGCAAAGGCGCGCCCCGTCAGCCAATTCGGCGTCATCGGACATCCCGCCGAGCGTGCGGACCAGTGCACGATGGTGATCTTCGGTGCGACGGGAGATCTCACCAAGCGCAAACTGTTTCCAGCGCTGTACCAGCTGGCCGCCGAACATCTGCTCGCCCCGGGGTTTGCCGTGCTCGGCGTCGGACGCGAGGCGATGGACACGGACCAGACCTTTCGCGACAAGATGCGCGCCGCGCTCTCCGAGTCCGAAGAAGTGAAGCGTGTCGACGAGGATGTGTGGCAGTGGCTTGCGCAGCGCACGTTCTACGTTGGCGGTGACGCGAGCGACGAGGCGTCCTACGCGGGCATCAAGACTCGCCTCGACGAGATCGAGACGTCGCGGCCCGAGGAAGAACGCAATCGGTTCTTCTATCTCGCCGTTCCGCCAAGTGTGTTCGAGATCATCGTGCGACATCTCGCGTCGAGCGGGTTGGTTCCGCGAACGGACGATGGTCAAGCGCGACCGTGGGCGCGCGTCGTCGTCGAGAAGCCGTTCGGCCACAGCTTGCAGACCGCGTGCGACCTGAATGCGCTGGTGCTTTCGCTCTTTGCCGAGAACCAGGTGTATCGCATCGATCATTTTCTTGGCAAGGAGACTGTCCAGAACGTGCTTGTGCTGCGCTTTGCGAACTCGATTTTTGAACCGCTGTGGAACAGGCGCTGGATTTCGCACGTGCAGATCACGGCGGCCGAGGCGGTTGGTGTGGAGGCGCGCGGAAAGTATTACGAGGAAGCTGGCGTCGTGCGCGACATGTTCCAGAATCACCTGATGCAGCTACTCGCGCTTACGGCGATGGAGCCACCGCCAAGCATGACGGCGGATGCGGTGCGGGACGAGAAGGTGAAGGTGTTGAAGTCGGTGCGGTGGCTTACGCCGGAGTCGATTCCGACGAGTGCTGTGCGTGCGCAATACGGACCTGGTGTTGCGAATGGCAGTCTCGTGGCGGGGTATCGCGACGAGCCGGATGTGGCGCACGACTCACAAACGCCCACGTATGCCGCCATTCGCTTCCACATCGATAATTGGCGGTGGAAAGGCGTGCCGTTCTATCTGCGATCGGGCAAGCGATTGGCGAAGCGGTGTTCGGCGGCGAGGGTGCAAATCGCGAACTGCAGCCGAACACGTTGGTGATGCGCGTGCAGCCGAACGAGGGCGTGTCGTTGAATTTTGAGGTAAAGGTTCCGGGTGCTGCGGTTGCGTTGACGCAACATCTCGAAGTAGCGCCCGTGGACATGGACTTCAGTTACGCCGAGGCGTTCGGCGAAACTGCAGCGCCGGCGTACGAGACGTTGCTGCTTGACGTGATGATCGGTGAGATGACGCTGTTCACTCGCAGTGACGAGGTGGAAGCGGCGTGGAAGATCATTGATCCTCTTCTGCGATACTGGGAGGATCACTCGGCGCGGCCGATGCCGACGTACGCTGCGGGGAGCTGGGGTCCAGCGGAGGCGGACCGGTTGATTTCGCTGGATGGAGCGAGGTGGCGAGTTCCTTGAGCGAACATTCCACGATTCTCTGGCGACGGGTGGACATGCCGGGCCACGAAGTTGCCGAGCTTACCGCGACGACCGCCGGGTTTCGGTTATCGGGCGTTGCGGCGTTCGCGTACGAGAACATGCCGTGCCGCATGGAGTACGTGATTCGTTGCGACGCGTTGTGGCGGACGAAGAGTCTTCATTTGCAAGGGCATGTTGGTGCGGCGTTGGCCTCGCTCAATCTTGCGCGCAGCACCGATGACTCGTGGATGGCCAATGACACGCCGATGCCGCACTTGCTCGGCTGCGTGGACGTCGATCTCGGCTTTAGCCCATCGACGAATCTGCTTCCGATTCGGCGACTTCGTCTCGCCGTCGGCGCGCAGGCATCAGTGCGCGCGGCGTGGGTGCGGTTCCCAGAGTTGAAGCTCGAGGTGCTCGAGCAGACGTACGCGCACACGAGTGAGCTGTCGTACACGTACGAGAGCGCGGCTGGCACCTTCCGTCGCGACCTTTCGACGAATGCGTCGGGGTTTGTCGTGGAGTATCCGGACTACTGGGCCGCCGAGGCGTTCGTTGCCCACGCCTAACGAGCATGATGCGGCGATCGTGGCGTTTCGCGCCGAGCACGCGGAGGCGTTTTATCGGCTCAATCGCGCGTGGCTGGATGAGCACGCGCTCTATGAGCCCGAAGACGAAAGGCAACTCTCCAATCCACTCGATGCAATCGTCGCGGTGGGTGGCGCGATTTTCGTGGCGCTCCGGGACAGCCAGGTGGTTGGCACGGCGGCGGTGATCCCGCATGGCGACGGCGAGCTGGAGTTGGCGAAACTCACGGTCGCGGAATCTGAGCGCGGGCGTGGACTGGGCCGCCGCCTCGTGCTCACAGCGATCGAGCACGCGCGGCTCGCCGGGGTCTCGTGCGTTGGTTTGGTATCGAGTACGCGTCTCGGCAGCGCGCTCAGGCTGTACGAATCAATGGGATTCGTTCATCGGCCGCCGCCTGATGTTCGGCCGTATGAGACGGCGGATGTCTTCATGGAAATGCAGCTTTAGCGGGTTGAGTAAAGTGCGCCGCGTACGGTGGTTGGCGGAGGCAAGTCGGTCGCGTTCTTAACCGCAGAGGACGCAGAGGAGCAGAGGGCGCGGAGGAATTTGTCGAGATTCTTGTACCTCGCGCGCGGACGCTCTGCCCATCATTTTCTCTTGACAACAGCTGGGTTGTCTCGCAACCTCGCTACTAAATCGGAGGGCGAATGCTGCGTCGAGCGCGCTGTGCGAGCGATTCGGAATCCACCGCGTTCCGCTACGCGGGCCGTGAACGGCGCTTGAGCTCTAGCCGCGCGTCCAGTTGCGATGGCGTGCAACGACGCCTTCTGTCGGGCGTTGCATTCGCCGTCATCCTGGCACTCGTTTCGACGTCGTCAGGTTCCGCGCAATCCGCGCCCTCGCCGCGCGCGACGGTCACGGGCCGTGTCGTTGAAGCAGCAACCGGCCAGCCCCTTAGCGGAGTTGCGGTCTCGGTTGAAGGGTTTCCGATGGCGTCCGGGTCCGATAGCGCGGGTCGATATCAGCTGGCGAATGTTCCGCCTGGCCCGCAGGTGCTTCAGGCGCGCCGGCTAGGATTCGCCGTCGCACGCGTCCCGCTCACGGTTCCCGGCTCCGGAACGTTAGCAATGGACATCTCGATGGCAGCGGTCGCGCTTCGGATGACGGAAGTGCACGTGACGGCGGATGCGAACAGCCGTGCGCGAGGAGAGCTCGGGAGCGCGAGCGTGATGACGCGCGAAGCGATCGCCAATCAGGGCGCAAACAGTCTCGCGGGCGTGCTCGAGCTCGTGCCCGGCGTTCCTCTGCAGCCTCCCGGGTTGGACCAGGTGCAGCAGATCGCCATGCGGGCCGTGCCAACATCCTCGGGTGCCGCCGACCGGCTGGCTGCGTTCGGCACACTCATCATTCTCGATGGTGTGCCGCTCTCGAACAACGCGAACCTTCAGACGACGGGCCCGCGTGGTGAGCTCGTGCCTGCCACGTCGGCCGGTGGAGGCATCGATCTACGCCGTATTCCGGCCGCCGCTTTGGAGCGCGTTGAGGTCATTCGAGGAGTGCCGTCCGCGCGGTACGGCGATTTGACGCAGGGTGCGATCGTCGTCGACACGCGCGCCGGCATCGTCGCTCCGGAAATCGTCGGACGCTACGATCCGAGGACGGCCGAAGGAAGCATCACGGGTGGTCGTGCGTCGGGGCGTTCGCAGACAGCGTCGCTCACGACGGATCTTGCGAGAACGCAACTTGCGCCCGGCATCAGGGACGCCGACGTATGGCGCGCCTCCCTTGACATGGCACACCGTCTCGTCGTTGGTCGCGGCTCGATCGATGATCCGCTCTCGCCCGGCACGGTGTTCGATTCGCGCGCCAGTTTGTACCAGGTCTACCAGATGGAGGCGGAACAGCCGACCGTGCACCCCGGCATCTCGTCGAGCGACCGAAGTGGCGGCGCTCGGCTCACGGAGCGGGCGCGAAGAGGCGGGCTTGCCGACCGGCACATCGAGCTCACTGCTTCCATCGCGCGCGAGTGGCAGAACACGGCGAAGCAATTTCCGCTCGTTCGCGGCGCCGAGCCTTTTACGGATCTTCTCGTTGCAGGACGTAACACGGGACATTTCGTTGCCGGCGTATATCCGGCGATTGTGCATCTCGAAGGTGCGCCATGGCACAGCTACACGCGCTTGGAAGGCGTGCTCCCGGGTGCGCGCTTTGGTGGGGACAACACGCTGCGTTCGGGCGCGGAGCTTCGTCGTGAATGGAACGCGGGCCCTGGTTACCAATTCGACCTCGAGTTTCCGCCACAAGTCGACTTCAATGGTGTGAACGGCTACGACAGGCCGCGCCGGTACGACGCGATCCCGCCGGTTGCCACGAGCGCCGGGTATATCGACGACAGGTTCACGAGGACTCTGCCGCACGGAATGTCGCTCGACGTGCAGGGTGGGCTCCGCGCCGAAGTATTTCACTCGGGAACGTGGTGGGCCTCGAGCGCGCGCGACATGGTACTCCAGCCTCGCATCAACGTGCAACTCTCTCCGATACCGTCGGTACGACTTCGCGCCGGATGGGGACGCACGGCGAAGCTTCCCGCGCTCGGTGACCTGTATCCGGCGCCGCAGTTCTACGATGTGATCAACGTCAACTGGTATCCGCCGAACGTCGCGGAACGTCTCGCGGTGCTGACGACCTCAATTCGGGATCCAACGAACCCCGGGTTGGGATTCGCCGTTGGCCACAAAGCGGAAGTTGGGCTAGAGGTGGATGTCGGGCATCGAGGCGCGGCGCTCAGCATCGTTGCCTTTCGAGACGGTACAACAGGTGGTGTCGGTTACGACGTGCAGTCGAGTTTTCTTCTTCGTGAACACTTCGCTCTTAGGGACTCCAGCGTCGGCACGGGACGTCAGCCACAATACGTGACGCCGGCACAGTCGGTCGATACCGTCCCGATCTTCATCGACCGGCCGAGCAACCTGCAGCACATCGTGAATCGTGGCGTGGAATGGACGTTGGCGTTCCCGGAGATCCCGCAGATTCTCACGCGCGTCGAGGTGCAGGGGGCATGGACGGTATCGCGACTCTCCAACGACGCGCTCGCCTTTGGTCAGGCTGTCAGCGACTTCCAACTCGACTCGATGAGAAAGCGCATTCCGTACTGGAGTGGATTGGTCGAGCGAGGCGAACGGGCACTGGCGACGGCGCGAATCATCCACCATCAACCGGCGCTGGGTCTCGTGATCACAGGCACAGTGCAGTACTTCATTCGTGAGAACACCGTGCAGGAAGGCGCGATCGACACGTTGGCGTGGGCGGGTTACGTGACGCGCTCCGGTACCTTCGTGCCGGTCCCCATCGAGCGTCGTGGAGATGCGCAGTTCAAGGATCTGCGGAGGCAGCGTCTCGGCCTGTTGAGCGTGCCCGCCTCTCCTGCTCCCGATTGGATACTCAGTGCGCAGCTGGCGAAAGCCGTCTTCACTGATGGACGGCTCGCGTTCTACGCGTTCAACACGTTGGACCGGCTGGGGCGGCCAGCGACGAATTCACGCGGGTCACGCTTCTTTCCGCGCACGCGGTTCGGGCTCGATTGCACCCTGCCGATGGCGACGCTTTGGAGTGGTCGATGAAGGGTGGACCACTGGGACTGCGCGACATGCGAGTGCGCACGACATTCTTCGCACTATTCGCGACTCTTGTCGTGCTGCAGCCGGCTCGAGTTCATGCACAAAGCGCCCCCATCGACGTTAGCTCTGCTTCACGGCTCTGGCGATGGTCACCGCTCCGTCCGATTGCCGATCTAGGGATGCCCACCTCGCGACTAGCCGAACTTCCTCGGCAGTTCGAGCTCGCACCTGCGCGTTTGGGCGTTCCACGAATCACTGAAAACCCCGCGCAACTGCCGGACGAGATCGACAGCGCGTTCACTCAAGTGGTGTTCTCCACGAATGGAGTTACCGGAGCGTACCGCCGCCCACTCGATCCGGTCAGCGTGAACACAATCGGAACCAGTCTCGCGGGCTGGAGACGAATTGGCGGGGCGCTCGCGGCGATTGGCCGAGTGGCCGTAGATCGTGACGCGTTGAGCGATGGCAGTTACTCCGCGTTCGTGGCGCCATACGGATCGAGTCCGTTCGTGCCGGCAGACACGAATCGGCCGGCTCTCGGACGAACGATCGTGACGTTGGAGGGCGGCGAAGGAGTAGTGCTCGGATCCTGGCGACTCGGAATCGCGGCGGGCTATCGAGGACAAGAGAATAGTTCGACGCAATCGTCCGCCTCGCAAATCGGACGAGCCTCTTCCAACGGCGTGGCGCTCGGAGCCGTGCGCGCATTCGGTTCTCGAGCTCGGGTCGGATTGTATGGACGTCGCCTTCAGAGCTCCGAGACCGTCAATCTCATCGCCAACCCGCAGACGGTTCGCGTGTATGCGTTGGATGGCTACGTGAGCGCGGAGCCGGCCGACTTCAGCGTGGCTTTTCCGGCATTCCTCAGGCGCGCGGATCGCACTGCAACGGCGTGGGGCACTGACGTCGCTGGACGAGCACTTGGCACTTCGTGGAGCGCGTACCTGGAACGACAGTCGCTGCACGAGCGCCAGGTGTCCACGGTGCTCACCTCGAATCCACCGACAGATCGTTGGAGTACGAGCGGCGGGGCGCTGGGTGCCGCCGTTCAACGAACCATACGGGGGCTGAGTGCTACGCTCCGCGCGGATTGGCGAGCACAGAAGGGTGACGCGGATCGCGCCTCAACGAGCGCTGGAGCGTTTCGGTCAGACGCCAGTCAGTTGGCGCTCGTGTCGGAGCTCCTTTATGCATCCTCTGTCTCGCCGTGGAACTTTGCAGCGACGCTTTCGCTCGATCGCGATCAGCAGAGCGCAACGGACGATGCGGCCCGCATCACCACTGACATCATCGCCTGGATGCCAGGCATCTCGGGCGAGGTCGCACGACGGGTGAGCGATCACCTGACCATTGCTCTCGGGTACGGGCGCTCGCAGTTCACTCCGTCCGCGAGTGTGCCGTCGCCGGTCAACCGGGGCACGGGCTACACACTGCTCCTCGCGCCGGCAATCGAGTTTGCCGCCGTCGCGTCGCACACAGATCAGGGTGTCGTTACGGCACGCTGGCGTACTCGCGCTGGATTCGTCTCCATCCGTGCCTGGGCATCGAGCATGCAGCCCAACAGTCGCGCGGATGCCTCGGTGCTGCTACCGACGGGGAGCCGGTCGTCGTTGGGATGCGCGGTGAGTGTGGCGTCCGCATGGTGATTAGGGCGCGTCACTCAACGTTAGTATTGCGCATCTGCGTTGCTCGCATCTGTATTACGGCTGGGAGGTGAGCATGACCCGTCCTTTCCCTACGCGACCAGGTGCGCTGTACGTACTCGTGACAGCGGCGGTCGCTCTTCTCGGTTGCGATGGCGGACGCACGGTGTCGGGCGCAGCGCCGCCGCGCGGATTGACTGTACGTGTCCGAGTGGCGGCCGAGCTCGCGCCAGCGGCGCAGGCGCTCGGCTGGTCCGCCGCAGCGGTGCCCGGAGCCATCGTCGTGGCTGAGTATGCATCTGCAGACACCGGTCAACCGTCCGTTAACACGGCGACGACCGATGCATCCGGCGTCTCGCGCTTTAGCGATCTGCGAGCGGGACGCTACACGGTGCGCGTATCGCGGCCTTTCGTGCCCGCAGAGCAAGCTCGTGCCGGCGCCGTGCTCGGAGACGTAGACGGGCTCGCCGGCGTTGCCACGATCGCGCTCGGTTCGACCGGCGCCGACACCGTCGACGTTGTGCTGCGCGGCACCGGCGGGAGCGCGCTGATATTCAGCGAGATATACGCAAGCGAGCCACTACTGGGCGACGGCGGCGTCTATTACTACGGCGGATACCTCGAGGTCTACAATAACGCCGACACCACGGTGCAATTAGCTGGAAAGATCTGGTTCGACGCGTGGCCCGGCTACATCGAAGGTACCAATTACGGGTGTACGACCTTTGCCGCGACGCAAAACGACCCCGCGGGGCTGTGGGCAGACTACGTGTATCGTTTTCCTCCGACCGCGCGGCCGTTGCAGCCGGGTGAGACGACGGTGATCGCGACGGATGCGATTGACCATCGACAAATCAAAACCGCACCGGGATTTTTCGATTTGTCACACGCGGAGTTTGAGTTTGCCGGCACCAAGGACGCCGACAACCCGCTTGCGCAAAACTTGCTCGATGTTGGCCCATACCCATTTGTGGCTGACGGGCATGGCTGGCGAAGCAGAGGGGGCCGTACGGTGATCGGCCTCGCTGCTGCACTTGACCTGACGCTCTTGCCGACGCACACCTACGCGTTCTTGCCGAGCAACGCGACGCTGATCCGGATCCCAAGGGAGGCATTGCTCGACGTCGTGCAGTGGAAACCGATGGACGCCACCTATACCTCGCCGTACGTCGACTGTGCTTCCTCTGTCCAACCGGAGATGGACGCGGCGGAGGCACGCTCGATCATCAACTTTACAGATACGCTGTCGATGCACCGGCGGGTGAGTCGGACGCTACCCACGGGTCGACTCGTTCTTCAGCGATCGCGCAACTCGGCTGCTGATTGGTACGCGGCCCCCGGTACGCCTGGCACGATGCCGTGATTGTATCGTGGTTCGGCTTCGAAGGATCTGGACTTGGCTGCGGACAGAGCAAGCGAAGGACTTGCGCTTGACTGAAGGTGCAGATCCTTCGACTCGCTTCGCTCGCTCAGGATGACAATTTGTCTTCGGTTCCCTCTGCGCCCTCTGCTCCTCTGCGGACCTCTGCGGTTACCGACGCCACCCGACCACTTTACACGGCATCCGAGAGTGACGTGAAGTTGAAATCCTTCACGCGTAGCGCCGGCATCACCTGACCGGCAGCCGTCCGCTCAGCCTTGCCGATCTCCTCGATCTTGCTGAGCATGAACAGCGGACTCTCATTCCATCGAAAGTTCTTGAGTGCCTGCGTGATCTTGCCCTTCTCGATGAGGAAGGTGCCGTCGCGCGTAAGCCCCGTGAGGAGCACCGTGCGCTGATCGAGAAAGCGGATGTAGAAAAAGTGCGTGACGAGAATGCCGCGCTCTGTACCAGTGATCAGATCCTCGGTGCTCTTGCTTCCGCCAACGAACTTGAGCCCGCCCCCACCACCACCAAATCCGCCGCCCCCGCCCCCGCCACCACCACCACCACCGCCACCACTCGTCGGCTGGACGCCTTTCTGCTGCGCCCAATAGCGATCGTACGAGAAGTTCTTGAGGATTCCATTCTCGACGTACACCACGCGCTTGAGGGGAAAGCCGCCTGCATCAAACGGCTGAGTGAGCAGATCTGGATCCGTGGGATCGGAGTAGATCGTGACGCGCTCGTCGGCAATCTTTTCGCCGAGCCTGGTGCCGCCGCCCTGCTTGCTGAACGTGCCACGCCCTTCGTCGTTCGCACGTGCGTTGAAGCTTCCAATCAGCAGCGGCATGATGTCCGCCACCGCCTGCGGCTCGAGCACCACTGTGTAAAGCCCTGGCTCGATGGCTTTCGGATTCCGGCTGCGCACGGCTTTCTGCGCGGCGGAGCGGCCGAGCGCGAGCGGATCGATGACGCTCCAATCGCGTGCGCCGGCGCTGGCCCAACCCGATCCCGTTGCGTCGGGTGTACGCACGGTCGTCGAGAGATCCGCATCGCTGTTGCGATGGTACGCAAACAGCCCTCGGCTCGTCGCCACTGCGTTCGAGCCAGCGTTCGCGCGCAGGAATCCGGCGACGAACATGTTCGGCGTGCCCGCCGCAGTTTTCTCGGCGATGTCGATCGTGTGTTTCGCGGCCGCCGCGCGCGTTTCGGGCGTGAGATTCGCCGTCGCATCGAAGTAGCCGCTCACCGGCGTGTACGTCTGCGCGCCCAACTCCGGCATGGCCTCCGGATCTTCGGGGCTCAACTTCGCGAGACGCTCCGCGAGGTCGACGGTGCGCTTAAGGCTCTCGTCGTCGAGAATGTTCGTCGTTGACGACGCGCGGCGCTTGCCGATCGTGGACGTGACGGTGACGCTCGTGTTGGTCGTGCCGCCACTCGTCGTAA
>JBDTXZ010000038.1:0-11743 GCA_040005935.1 bacterium
TCTGTGCGTTAAGAGGCGCTGCGAGCAGTGAGAGCGCTAGCAGCAACGACGGCACATGCAGATCCTTCGACTCGCTTCGCTCGCCCAGGATGACAGGGGTCATGATCAGTCTCCCTTGGGGGCTGCGGGTTTTGCAAAGCGACTATCGTCGAGCGGCACGTTGACCTCGATCTTGTCGTACCGCACCGTGGATTTTCCCTGCCCCTTTGCACCCGTCTCGACGGAGAAGGGCATGAACCACCCATTCACCGCTTTGTAATCGCCGAGTGTCGTTTCGTATTCCTGCTCGGCGCCGCGGATGAGGCGCTTCTCTTCCATCTGGATGGGCACATAGGAGTCTGCGTCCATGTAGTAGAGACGCACATCTCCGTTCGGCAGCGTGATCCTGAGTTTGTAGACCTCCGTGCCCTCGATCTGGTCGGTGCCGACGAGTTCGGCCTTGTTGCCTTTTTCCTTGTAGCCGATGAGTGGCTCGTCGAAGTCCGAGTCGAGCAGGATGCCATGCATCTCATCTTCACTCAGCGCCTCGGCATCCTTCTTTCCTCCGAACGGATCGATCTTCCAGCCCACCTTGCCGTCGTAGGCGTTGATGGCCGTCATGCCTTGCAGTGAAAATTCCTCGCGGACCAGGTTGGGTCGCTTGTTCTCCTGCATGACCTTCGCCTCGAAGCCACCCCCGCCAATGAAGGTCCCGGTTCGTCGCACTGAGCGCGCGGCCTGGATCTTCTCGATGCCTCCAACGCGCGCGATGTACTTCGCGATGATGTCGTCGGCGGTTTGGGCGTGGAGGGGCGTTGCGAGCAACAGCAACGCGGCGAGTTTCGGGACGATGAGTCGCATGAGAGTGCTGGCGGTGGGAACAGTGCACTACATCGGGACTCTCGATACTACCACGCAGTGGTTGGTCGCCGGAAGTCGTACGATGGCTCAGGCAACACCAGTACTACGGCTTGTTCTTCGGTTGCCTGGTGCGAGCCTTTGGCAACGCATCGAGGCGACGCAGGTCTTCCCTATCCTTCGTGCGTCCCGTCGCGCCCTTGTTGCGCCTCAGTTCGTTCATTCCAATGACCAGAAGCGATCTCCCGTCGACCTCTACCTCAATCGCTCCTCGTCGAACCTCGTCGAACGAGACACCGCTGATTGCGGCAAGCAAATCGATCCGCAGTGGCTCAAGGCCAATCTGCGTGATTGCGTTTGGCGAGAGAAGGAATTCTTCGTCAATGAGATGCGGCGGAGCGCCGAAATCGCTGAGCGCGAGGCATAGGGCCGCAACGTTTCGCTTCGTCTGCTTATAGAGGAAATCGATGTCGCCGGTCGCTCGCACGACTCCGTGCCAGCCAACTGCATACGCGCCGACGAGTACGAAGTTCACCTTGCGGCCGTTCAACGCATCGATACAATCACGAAAGTCGTCCGCCAGTGTGGCGTTGCTCGAGGGCATCTGCGGCTAACGTGGGTTCGACGCGGACCGGAGAGGCGAGGAACCAGCGGCCCGTGACCCTTTTCCGCGAGCAACCGCGAATGCTTGCGCTGACACAACGCCTACTGCCGCGATCCGGTCGCTCCCGCGGAGAGACGCTGGAGCCTTGCCCTCCTCATTCAATCGCGTCTGCTTTCCCGACCACGTCACGCGGCGTACATTCGCCCGCGCCGCGGCCGATCGATGTGCATCTCCCAACTCCACGCCATTGCCAGTCGGATCCGTAAGCCGAACGGCAACGCCGACCTCGGCGAACAATCGAAGTGCCGTCGCCAAGCTCACGTTTGGGCGCTGGCCTCGCTCGAACTCCGCGACGAGCCGCGTGCTGACATTTGCCCGACGTGACAGCTCTTTCTGGCTGAGGCCAATGGTCTTCCGCGCATCGTACAGCATCTTCGCGATTGGCTCGATTGACATACCACACCTCGGTAGTTTGCTGATTGAAATGTCGCTCGCCGACTCTCGCACTGCAACCCCTTTATGTGCTATCATGCGACGTTGCCGCGCGCACATTCAGTCCCCATCCCTCTGACGATGCGGTCAAGCAACATGGACGGCGTGGGCACCTCCGCCACATTGGCGCTGCTCGAGATGCTGCAGCGACGCCGTGCGGAAGGTCGCACCGTGTGGGATCTCGGACTGGGCGAGCCCGTGTTCCCTGCTCCTCCACCAGGCGCGCGCGCCGCGATGGAAAGCGTCCGTAATGGTGACCTCCGTTACGGGCCCGTCGCCGGAACGCCAGCGCTGCGCGAGCTCATCGCCGCGAATGCGCGGTCGCTGAGCCAAGGCGGTCTGGATGTCAGCGCGCGCAACATCGTTGTCTCCAACGGCTCAAAGCAGGCGCTCTTCAATGCGTGCTTCGTGCTCTTTGGTACGGGCGACGACGTACTTGTCCCAACTCCAGCGTGGACGAGCTACTACGACATCATCCGTCTTGCGCGAGCGCACCCCATTGCCGTGCTCGGCGACGCAAGGGCGTCGTTCAAGATCGATGTTGATCGACTGCGCGCCGCTGCATCGCCGAACACGCGAGGCCTTGTTCTCAACAGTCCGTGCAATCCAACCGGCGCCGTCTATTCGCGCCAGGAACTCGCCGACATCGTGGAGTTGGCCGATGAGCGTGGATGGTGGATCATTTCCGACGAGATCTATCGCGCGTTCAGCTACGAAGCCGATGCCACCTCGCTGCTGTCCGTGAGCGACGGCTTCGATCGACTCGTTGTCACGAACGGCATGTCCAAGGCGTATGCGATGCCTGGCTGGCGTATCGGATGGTCGATTGCGTCACCCGATCTTTCTGCGCGCATCATCGCGCTGCAATCGCATGCAACCGCCGGTGCCGGGAATGCTGGTCAAGCCGCGGCGGCCGCGATTCTCGCGAACGCAGCAGAGTCGGCGACGCACCTCGCGTCCATTCGCGACGCGTTTCGCGTGCGGAGGGATTGTGCGGTAAACGCGCTTCGCACCGTAGATGGTCTTGAGCTTGTGCAGCCACACGGCGCGTTCTACTGCTTCTTCAACGTCAGACGCGACGCGCAGGAATTTAGCCGCGACCTGCTCGAGTTTACTGATGTCGCTGTGATTCCGGGCGATGCGTTCGGCATTGCGGGTTGGGCGCGCGCATCGTACTCCGCGGACAACGAGACGGTTCGCGAGGGCTTCTCGCGTCTTGCGCACTTCTTGTCATCCTGTCCGCCCTAAGCCCAATGCTGTTCAGTCAGGGTGCGAATGGATGTCATCCCGCAGGCGCGAGCGCAGCGGGGGCGTGTCAGGATCTTCTGTCCACGCGCGACGAGCGCCACCGAGCAAGGAAAGGAGGTCCGACACTCACTTCGCTCCTGCGGGATGACAAACCGTATCTGAACCGTCCTGGCCCTAAGCCAGCCGAACGCAGGGACGGCGCCGCGCCATGTCACTTTCTGGGTTCGCGTATGCCGATCATCATACCGAGTGGCGTGCCGCGCACGGCCATCGCCAGATGCGGGTCGCGGAGAACCCATGCCGTCGAAATGTCGGGATCGTCCATGACCGTCGCCACGACGATACCGTCGTCGAAGCTTGCAACCAGTGCGTACGTGACCGGATCCACGTGGACGCTCGTTAGCACCTTGCCGACGAGCACCTGCGCAGCGTCACTCGCGCAGCGTATCGTTGCGCTGGCCCGCTCCACCTCCGCGGCGTCGTCGAATGTGCTCGGAGCTTCGATGGCGCCCGACCCAGTCACGATGCGCACGCCAATGCGGACGTGCCAGTTTGGTTCACACCAAATTTCCAAATTGCGATCGTCGGCGTTGTGCGATGCGAGGTAGATCTGAAGCGTGAACAGGAAGATGCGCACCGACGTGACCTGCCGACCGCGCAAGCGCTCGACGAGTGCATGGTATGCGACGTCAGCGTCCGTCATCGAGTAGATAATGATGTTGTCCAACCGCCTAAGCTCACCGGCAAGGGCTTCAATAGAATGCTGCGGGAAAGCCGCGGCTACCTGCTGATCGCGCCGGCTAACGAGCAGCGCGGCGCGATCAGGCCAGCTGGCAGTCAGCTCTTGCAGGCCAGCTGCGCCCTCGGGGCATCGGCGGGAACGTACACCCCGGTGACGCTCCGTCGCATCCGCTGACCACCACTGCCGTCGTCGCTCATTTCGTCCGTCACGAGGACGCCAGTTGCGCCGACCGAGCCGGCACGCTCCCGGAGTGCAAGCTCCGCTGCCTCCAATTCCTGGGGGTTCGTGACGATGACCGGAACGGCCGAACGTGGAACGCGGACCGTGTCGTACGGAACGGGAATCTGGCTCTTCTCCGTGAACATGCGAACGCCCTTCGCGCACACCACAGGATGTGTTGCGACAGGTTGTGCCGTCTGGGCACCGGCGACCGACGAGGCAATGAACGTGAGGCTCGCCGACACGAGCAGGCGTGATGCAAAACGTGACATGATAACAGCACTCCGTGATGGGTGAGATGTCCAACAGCCGTTGGACAACATGACCTCGCGAAAGGTTTCCCGGCAACCAAAGCCCCGGCTGGTTGTGTCCAACAGTCGTTGGACATCGCCCTCCCCAGCCCATCGACTCATGCACCACCGTCTCCTGCTGGCCCTCACGTGCGCGCTCGCAGGCTCGGCGGCCGCGCAGGCGCCCACGCGGCACGAACTCATTCGCGGCACCGTCACCGACAGCGCGGGCACGCCGATTCCCGGCGCCGAGGTCACTGCGACGCGCGCGCCGGACCGCGCGTTCAAGTCCGTCACGTCCGGAGCGGCGGGCACCTATTCAATTGACTGGCCAGAGGGCACGGGCGACTACCTCGTGCACGCATCCGCGGTCGGCTATCAGGCATTCCGCAAACGCGCCACGACCACTGGCACGGATTCGGTGCTGACCGTCAACATATCAATGAAGGCGATCGCCAAGGTGCAAGAGCTCGCGGCCGTTGTGACGACAGCACGCAAACCCAAACCCACGCGCACTCCGCCATTCGGTGCGGACGTCGGCGCGGCAGAACAGCAGTCGGGGGGGTTGAACGGCACCATCTCGCCTGACCTCGCCGGCAATTTGAGCGCGATCGCCGGTACGCTGCCCGGCGTACAATCCACCAGCGGCGGGATATCCGTCCTCGGCCTCGGCGCAGATCAAAACAGCACCACGCTGAATGGCATGTCGTTTCCGGGAGCCGATGTACCGAGAGACGCTAACACGCGCGTTCGCGTTTCGACCTCGGCGTACGATCCGTCGCGAGGATGGTTCAGCGGAGCGAACACGAACGTCGAACTCGCACCCGGCCAGCTGTTCGGAAACCGCCGCTCCCACATCACGCTCGACACCCCCGCCCTCGAATACACCGACCCCATCTCGGCGCAGCTCGGACAGCGGTTTACCAACGCGCAGCTCAGTGTTGGCGAAGACGGCGAGATGGTGGAAGACAAGTGGTATTACAACATGGGCATCCAGGGTGGGCGACGATATGCGTCCGTCGCGTCGCTCCTCTCGGCGGATGCGAGCCTGCTTCAACGCGCGAATCTCTCACCGGATTCCGCGGCGCGATTGCAATCACTGGTGCGCGCGCTTGGCATTCCAGTGAGTGCGGCAACGAGCTCCATCAGCGACAATGCATCGTTCATCGGCCGCTTCGATCACTCGCCGTTCGATCCCGTCACGCTTGCACCGGCGAAGAGCACATGGGGGTTCACCACGTATGCAAAGGCGTCGCGGAACACGGCGCTGAACGCTTCTCCTGCCTCTGTGCCGGCGCACCGCGGAGCAACGTCGCAGCAAATCGGATCAGTCCAGGGGCAATACTCGCTCTACTTCGGTGACGACTGGCTCGTGGACGCACGAAGCAACCTCTCGCTCACGCACAACGCGGCGCGTCCCTACGTCGCGCTGCCCGATGCGCGGGTTCTCATTCAGTCGAACTTTGGGAACGCCCTGGGAGAATTCGGCGGGAACTCAAACCTCGATACCGATTCGAAGAACTGGACCTGGGAGAATGCGTTCGACATGCAATTCTTCGCGAACAACACTCCCGCCCATCGCGTGAAGTTCAGTGGCGATGCGCGTCTCGATGGCTACTCACAGGCGATCGCTCCAAACACGCTCGGCACATTCTTCTACAATTCTCTCGCCGATCTGGCCGCGAACAACGCGGCGTCGTTCGCGCGAACACTCAATGCACCGGAGCGCAGTGGCGCCGAGTGGAATGGCTTTCTCGCGCTCAGCGACATGTGGCGAGTATCGCCGAGCTGGCAGGTGCTGTACGGTGCGCGTCTCGAGGGCAATGCGTTCACGAAGGCTCCAGTACTGAACGCTGACGTTCAAACTCGATTCGGCGCGCGAACCGACCTCGCACCGAATGGCTTCGCAATCAGCCCGCGATTCGGCTTCACCTACAATAGAACCGGCCAGGTTCGGAACGGAATGATCGGCAACAACCTTGGCACCTTCACCGGCACCACGCCGGGCGTGCTGCGTGGCGGTTTCGGAGAGTTCCGCGGGCTCACGCCGGCAACGCTCCTCGCTGGCGCAATGGCGAACACCGGACTCGCCGGCGCACAATCACGGCTCAGCTGCATCGGCGCTGCCGTTCCACAGGCAAATTGGCAATCGTATCTCTCAAACATCGAATCGATACCGACAAGCTGTGCGGGTGGACCGAGCACGTTTGCAGACGCGGCACCAAACGTGACGCTGTTCGATCCATCATGGAGCACCGCGCGGAGTTGGCGCGGGAATCTTACCTGGCAATCGATCTTCTCGAAGTTCAGGTACACGCTCGAAGGATTGTACTCGCTGAACCTCGGCCAACCGGGCAGCGTCGATCTCAATTTTTCCGACGTGCCGAAGTTCACGCTCGCCAATGAGGGTCGCACGATCTTCGCTCCGAGTGCCGACATCGTTCCCGGATCGGGGCTGGTGGGAATGTCGAATGCTCGCAACGCGAGCCAGTATGGCCGAGTCTTGAGCGTGCGCGGCGATGGGCGCTCCGTAAGCAAGCAGGCAACGCTCACTGTGTCGCCAAATTTGTTCGGCGGCGGATTCAACAACTTCTACGTGTCAGGCGCGTACACGATCTCGTCGATCAATACGCTCCAGCGCGGCTTCGATGCGACAACGTTCACTTCGCCGAGCACTCGCGAGTGGACGCGCGGCGCCCTCGATGCACGTCATCAGTTGCTGTTCCTTGGCGGCTACGCCGCCCAAAACGGGCTTACGGTGAGCGTGCTTGGCCGACTGCAGTCGGGACTTCCATTCACGCCGCTGATTGCGACCGATGTGAATGGCGATGGGCTGGCGAACGATCGGGCATTCGTCGCGGACTCCCCCGATCTGCAAAAGCTGATCGCGTCGTCGACCGGCAATGTGCAGAACTGCCTTAACGCGCAGGTCGGGAAGGCTGCGGCCGCGCAGAGCTGCGAGGGACCATGGACGGCGACACTCAACGCGCGACTCGGATACGCCCTGAACCGCCGCACCAACATTGGCCTCAACTTCTCCAACCCACTCGGCGGCGCTGATCAGCTCATTCACGGATCGGACAATCTCAGGGGCTGGGGCGCGATGGCAGCGCCGGATCCGATTCTCTACACGGTGCGCGGCTATGATGCGCCGAGCAAGGCGTTTCAGTACGCTGTCAATCCGCGTTTCGGCGATAGCAGGCCAACGGCCAACACGTTACGCGCGCCATTCCGCCTGACGCTCGACGTGAGCATCGACATCGGACGTCCCACCGAGGAGCAACAGGTTGACCGTTGGCTTCGCCCGGGCCGCGCGGGACGGAGTGGACTGAAGGCCGACGTTCAGGACCTCAAGCGGAGATACTCGGGCAACGTGCCGGACCTGTATCAGATGCTGCTGCAGCAGGCGGACTCGCTGCTCCTCTCTCGCGAGCAGGTGGAGTCGTTGAACAAGTCACGCACAGCATACCGCATCAAGCTCGATTCGCTCTGGACGACGCTGGCCACGCATCTCGCGAATCTTCCCGACTCATACGACCCGCATGCTGCTTATGCAAAGGCGTCTGACGGAATCGACAGCGCGTGGGAGATGACGCGCGACGACCTGCAGAAGTCGCTGCCGGGCGTATTGAATTCCGTGCAGATGCAGCTGCTCCCCTCTGTTGTCCGGACCATCATCGACTCGAAGGGGCCACTACACATCCGCATCTACATCAACGGCGGATGATGACGACGTTGTGCTCCATGACCTTGGCGCCAAGGGCGTTGCGGATGTCGGTGGGAATGTCTTCGAGGCGCGGCGCCGCGGCAAACACAGGAAGCGCGATGAGAGCGATGAACACGCCGGCGACAGCGACGAGGCCAAGTCGGCGGCCAACGGCAGGTGAATCAAATGACGTGGTGGCGATGCGAGATACACGCGCAACGAGTGGCGACCCGTCGAATGCGGCGGGCACTCCGCGCAGTGCGGAACGCGCATCGAACGGAGAGGCGAGCATGGCGAGAGCGCCGATCAATCCTGAGGCATCAGACGTACGACGCACGGCGCTTTCATCGCAAATGAGCTCCACGTCGCGGCGGAAATTCTTGCGGACCAGATGCACGAGCGGCTGGAACGCACTCAGGGCGGCGGCCAGTTCGATGAACGCGAACCAATGCGGGTCGCGCCGCTCGATGTGCGCGATCTCGTGCGCGATCAATGTGGCACGATGACGCTCGGAGAAGTCGTGGACCACGATTGTCGGCAGACAGATTTCGCGACGTGGCAGCGCCACGGGCGATGCGAGGTCATTCACGACGGAGATCGTCACGCCCTCCACGCGTGCAGACGGTTGACGACCGGCAATCGCGCGCGCGAGCGCTCGTCGTCGTGCAAGCAGGCGCGCGACGGCGATCGAGATGCACAGGAAGGCAATGACGAGCGTTGCGACGGAGAGCACGGTCATCACTGGATCGGAGATCTGCCGAACGACCGTTTGCTGCGAGCCGTCGTTCCACACGCGCACCAGCACGTGTCGCGGCGGCATCTTCGCTACGCCGCTGTGTCGCAATGCCTTCGCCAGATCGACGCGCATGAGCGACGCGCCCGCCTGTGAGCCAATCAGCACGGCGGCAGACGTCAGGAACGGCAGCGCCAGAGCCGCCTTCCACACGAGATCCCGATCCTGGGGGCGACGCAACATGCGTCCGCAGGCGAGGGCGACCAGGCACGCCACGAGGCTGTGCGCCGAGTAGGTGAGGATGATCGTCGAAAGACCGTTGGCGATGGAGTTCATGTTACTTGCCCTCCTTTACATCGCGCTCGAGTTGGCGGATCAGCGTCACGAGTTTCGAAACGTCACCACTCTTTACGTCGGCGGGGTCGAGCGCAAGTGCGCCTGCCATGCGTGGCTGTCCCACAAACACCGCGCTCAGAAGGCTCGCCATGCGCGCCCGCAATACGGATTTCTTGGCGACGGTCGCGCGATACACGCCGGAGCGCTCGTCCACGGTGTGCCTTACCAGCGCGCGTTGCTCGAGCCGCAGGAGAATCATGGCAATGGTCTTCCGCGTCGCCGGCGTTTGCGCGCTGACCTGCTCGTGAATCGTGGCGATCGTGGCTTGCTTCTCGTTCCACAGCACGCTCAGGATCATGAGCTGCAAGTCGGTCAAGTCGCTGTAGTCAGGCACGTGGCATTCTGCTCGGAATTGGGTATGGGTAACAGTCGTTGGACACCCATTCCGGGGCAACGGTTGCGGCAGGCATCAAGGGGACGGTACGCGCCACCCGTGTACGCGTACTCAGCGTAACGTGATGCGCTCCCGCGGGGCCACGCTCGCCAGCGCCAGGATGGCCCCAGCGAACAGCAGCGTGTCGGCGAAATAGTTGACCCCAACTAGCTGCTCGCCCATGGCCGGATTGAACAGTGCCGAGATCATGAGAGGTCCATAGAGGACGAGGACCAGTGCGAGGAGCCAGGCACCGAGCGCGGCGACCACGGCTCGCGTGTTTTTCGAGAAGAGAACGCTGCCCCCAGCCAGCAGAAGAGCGACACCCGTGACGTAGTCAATCACCTGGCGCGCTGGAATCGATGTTGGGATCTCTTTCTCCAGCGGGACGCCGGGAAGCAACGTCGGATGCAGGAAATGTTGAACGCCGTAGAAGACGATGGCAATCGTGATCAGGGCACGTCCCACCATAATCAGTATGCCCTTGAGACGGTCATTTGCTCCGCCCCACGCAACGCCCGCGAGAATCCAGCCCGCGCCGCCAAATGACAACTCACGTGAACAGATTACCCAGAGCTTCCTCATCTCCGGGTGCCGCAGCGCGCCGGGAAAATGAATCATGGCGACAAATCCGAACATCGTGAGTCCAACGCCCACGCCAGACCAGCGCACTGCCTTGCCAGTGGCGATGCTCAGCGCCGCAGCAATCAATGCGACACCGACGCCGTACACCCAGAACATGCGAAATGGCATGTACGGCGGCACCAGGGGCATGACGAACTTGGGGCCGAAGAGATGCAGCGCGCCGAACACCGCCAAGGGCGCGGCAATGGCCACGCTCTTCAAGGCGACAATCTTGTCCAACCCGCGCGCCTCGATGATTTCACGTCGCGCGCTATAGAGTCCGATCAGGAGCAAGACAATGCCCGCGCAGCACATGGCCACGACGGTGTTCGCGCCATCGGGAATGGTGGCGAGGAGAATCGCGTTCATCAGGTGCCGATGTGTTGGAGGAGTGGCGACGTGGCGGATCAGGTCGTCCATATTTGATGACCACGCCACGGGCGCGCCTGTCACCACCGCGGCCTCGAGGGCCATCTCGAACCATGCGCTGACGCGACGCGAACGCGGCGCCTCCCCTAGCCCAGTCGCCCCTCGAGTCGATCTACGCCGAGCGCGACAAAGTCGCGGTATCCGTCCTGCGGCAGCGCGGCAAGGTGGGTTCTCGCGGCCATTATTGCAGCTCTTGCAGCGGCCTCATTGCCGGCTGTGGCCTGTGCATCGCCGAGATTCAGATACAGAGACGCCATCAGCTCGGCTGCGCCACCATCGACGACCGCTTCACCGTGATGCACAGCAAGAATGTTCCAGCGCAGGGTTTCTGCGGGTGTGAGTTGGTGACGGGCGACGAAATGCGCGGCGATGCAAGCCTCGAGATCATTGGTGCGCGCACTCCAGGCCTGCTCGAATAGGGCAAGCGCCTCGAGAGGCGTGCCCTCGATGGCCATACCCGCCGCGCAGAGCGCGACGACGTGATTATTGGGGTCGAGAGTCATCGATGAAAATACCAATTGATGCCGGATTGGCGCGCCACCACGTGATCTCGAAGGTAAGAGCGAGCGAGCGCCCCCCAATTGCGGCTTCCGCACTGCGGATGGGCGTGAACGGGTCGAGGGCGACGTAGCCCTCATGCTGCCGCAATGGTGTCCCATCTGGGCGGCGAATCGAGTTGAACCTCTACGGGAAAACCAATCAAGGTCGGTGCTTCCTTCATAGGACGCATCGCTCTCCTTGAGTGTTACGCAAACTTGCATCGGCCCGAGGTGGTTCGGAATCTCCGCGGCAGGAGCACGTGCCGGGCACCGAGCGAGCTTCTTACCGACAGGCAAACGCCTCCGCATCATCGGTGCTGCCCGCGCCGTTGTACCGCGCCGTCATTGGGTAGGCACACAGCGGATGCGTCCGCACCAGCTGCGTGCCGCGCTCCTTGCGCGCGATGATCTTAGACGGCGCCTCACCCGTTTCCACCCAGCGGCGAATGCTCGCAACCCAGTCCGCCTCATCGCAACCGCTCCCGCCCCCGCAGTGCAACACGCCCGGCAT
>JBDTXZ010000039.1:0-11726 GCA_040005935.1 bacterium
GCCGCGATGCTTAGAAAACAATACGGTGCGAAGAACGTGCGCATTGAACTCTCCCGGTCAGACCGCTCGCGCTATTGTCTCCGCCACGCGCACCGCATTGGCCATCAAGGTGAACGTGTGATTCTTGGACGGCAGGAATGGAAAACTCGCACCATCCACGAGATACAAATTCTCGAACGCGTGACTCCTGCAATCAGGCGCGCAGGTGAACGCGCCCGGTGTCGTCGACATCGGCATCGTGCCCGCATAGTGCACACTCGTGCCTCGCGGTAACACGCGCGTCATGCCTGGCGGCACGAAGCATCCCATGGCGCCGATCGCGCGCTTGACCGAGCGGACCGCAGACACCATCCGCGCAGGCTCTTCAGGATCCTGTGAATAGCGGATCACGAGTTCCGTCTCCGCAGACCCCTCGCGCGGACGAATCGTGAGTTGGCTCTCCGCTCGGCGGCGATCCGGCAGGTTTACGTTCGCGACTGCGAGTCCCGCGCGCATGGCGCGGAACAGCGCGAGCGATCCGCGCAAGTCGAATGGCAACGTTTGCACGATCGGATGCACGGACGCGGGCTTGAGCGTCGTGATCTGGCCATGCACGTAATCGAGCGGGTCTGCGCGCTCAACGCCGAACGCGAGATGATGGAACTGGTAGCTCGACGTCTGCACCGGCGTGCCGATCATCGCCGGCGTCAGGAATGGCACGTGAATTTGAAGGTTGTCCATGAGCCCCGACATCACGCCAATCTCACCCGAATGCGCGTACTGCGAGTCGAGCACGATCTTGGAGCTCGTGAGCGCGCCGGCGGCGAGCGCGAACACGTCGCCATCGATCGCGATCGTCTCGCCATCGACGACACGGCGGGCACTCATGCTCGTAATGCGCCCGTCTGCGTCGTAATCGAAGTGCTTGACCAATACTCCCGGCACATACCGAAAGCGGGGATGTCTCATGCACTCGCGCAACGTGACGAGAGGGCTGTAGATCGATTCGTTCGGACACCCCCACAGACAACGACCGAGCTGCGCACATCCCTTGCGATCACCAAGCGCGTGGCCGATGGTCGCGACCCTCGAGCGGCCAAGAAAGAATCGTTGGTCGCGCTGCAGGCGGTCGCGTCGCGAATGATACCGATCCCAGAGCCACTGCGAATGTGGATCGAGGGGAAGCGGTGGGAGGTAACTCGCGTCGAACGGAATGAACTGCTCCAGGTCGTCGCGCACAGCGCCGATGCCGATGCGCGCGGACACCGTTGCGTAAGTACGCTGCATCTCGTCGTACTCGATGGGAAACTGCCCGAGGTCGGCGCGATTGAACGCGTACACGCCTGCGGTCCACGCTTCCGCAAATCCGCCGCGCGCAAAACTGAATCGAGGCGACATCGCCGTGGACTGCGTGTCAAATCCCTTCGGAACATCAAAGACGTAGTGCTTGCTCGGCGGATGGCCGTAGTACGACGCCGCGGTTGACGGATAGACGACACCTTCGCCGTGACCGCCGAGAAAGTACTGCACCGGGTCGGGCAGATCCGTTTTCAGCTGGGAAAATGTCGCCGAGGGGAGCACGGCGTCGGGACGCTCGTTGCCGAAATCGAGCATGGTCACGTCATGACCGCGCTCGAGGGACGTCAGCGCGAAGTGGACGCCTGTCGCTCCCGATCCAACCACGACGATGCGGCTCATGACGCCGATCCCGCTGAAGGCTGGTGCCCGCTCGACAGCGTGCTGGCCAGGTGAATCGGTCCGAATGCAATCACGCCGGCCACGAGACTCAGCCCGCTTGCGACGAACGTGAGCACGAGCTGAGCGCCGATGGTCACCAGGGAGCCGCTCGCTCCAGCATTCAGTGGACGCTCGGTTGGAGCGCTGTTCTCGAGAATGGCGAGCATCAGCACGAGCCGGCGTCTTAGAAGAGAGCGCGGCCGAAAGAATCGAGCATAAGCGTCCGCGATACGCAGCGCGAGGACGCCCTCACGCGCGAACGAGAGCAGTGTTCGCTCGATGAGCACCCCGCTCGTTTGATCCGGCAAATCCGCGGACGAGAAAAGCCGCAGATAACACTCGGTGACATAGGGCGTCGGCTCCGCATCGGCGAGATACCGCGCGAACAACCAGCACTCGGCGACAATTGCATCGTGCTGCGCCGCGTCAATCGGCATGCACGCTCGCGGCGAGCATCTCGTCAATGCCGATCGTCGGTGCAGGTAGCTGCGCGACGAACGCGTCTCGGTCCCCGACGCTCGGGTTGGCGAATGTTGCAAGTTGGCCTGCCGTGAGCGGCATCAACGGAAACAAGAGCGGCTCGATCGTACCGAGTGCTTCCCTGAACAGCGGCAGTGGGAGATGAATGAATCGCGCCCTTAGCCCCGGTGCGTTGCCCATTGCGCGCAGTCTCCCGAGCAACTCCTCCGTTGTCACACGCTCTGGACCGCCAAGGGTAATCGTCTTCCCGCCCCATGGGCGAACTCCAAGCGCAGCAACGAGCATCGCAGCCAGGTCATCGACGAAGATTGGCTCGACCGGCTCCGTGCCCGATCCGAAAATGAGCGGCAGCGGAAGCATCGCCAGCTTTCGCAGTCCTCTGAGCACAGGGCTATCTGGTCCAAACACCATGGTCGGACGCACGATCAGCCAGTCGAATGCAGACTCGCGCACCAACGCTTCGGCTGCCGCCTTGGCATCCGCATACGGATAGTACCGGCGATTGGCAAACCCCGCCGCGACGCTACTCACGAACATGAAGCGGGAGACGCCGGCAGTGCGAGCGGCGTCGAGCAGGCGTTCTGTTCCGCCGACAATTGCATCGACGTGCACACCCTTCCGAACTTTGCCGGTCGACGCGGCGAGATGCACCACCGTATCGACTCCTTCGAGACGAGCACTCCACTCGGCGGGCCTCGCCAGGTCGCCAGAGACAACGCTCCACCCCGCCCGGATGGAAGGCATGCGCTCGGGATGTCTCGTGAGGAGTCGGACGTCTTCATGGCCGTCGCGCGCGAGGGCGCGTGCAACCCTGCGCCCTACGAACCCGGTTGCACCCGTGACGAATAGCGCTGACATCAGCTGTAGTGCAGCTGAATCACTACGTTGCGCGCTCGGTCACTGCGGCGGCAGCACGACGGCTCGGCTGATAGCCTTCGCGCCAGAACTTCATTCGAAGGCGCGCGACACCTTTCAAGTCGGCCCACGCCGTCGGCACGATCTTCACACGACTGTCATCGTCTTCCATCCACGCGACGGGCAGGTCCTTGATGCGGAAGTGCTGCCGTTCGGACAGCGCGAGCAGTTCCGTGTCAAAGAACCACGACTCGTCCTGCACCTGCGGTATGATCTCATGCACCACCGCTCGGCTCAGCACCTTGAAGCCGCACTGTGCGTCGCTGAACGACGTGCCCAGCACGACCTTCACGATCACGTTGTAGATGCGCGAAATGGCTTCGCGCTTGAGCGACCGCTGCGTCTTGGACGCCGGAAGCAGGCGGGAACCGGTGCCCAGATCGTAGCCCTCGTGCAAGAGGGCGTGGACGAGCTTCGGCAGCGCTTCCATTTCCGTGGACAGGTCGACGTCCGTGTAGCACATGATGTCGGCGTCGCTTTGCGTCCAGGCAGCACGGAGCGCGCGACCGCGGCCTCGCTGAGGCAGTTGGAGGAAGCGGACGTCCGGATACTGGGCGACGAGCCGGCGCGCGACGTCGTCCGTGCCATCGTGTGAGCCGTTGTCCACGACCACGACGCGCCACTTCCACGAGGCGTTGTCCGTGAGGAAACGCCGCACCGCCTCGACGCTCTTCGCCAGGACGTGCGCCTCGTTCAATACGGGAATCACGATGTCGACCATGACCTGGTCGTCGGACGGTGTTCCCGGCGAATTGTGCTGGTTCGTTCCACTCACATCATGACTCGACATCGAGACGTCGCCACGGGGTCTGCACCCGCCAGATGAGCCAGATCATTGCGCCACACAGCGCAAAAATCGGCAGCACGGACACGGTGCCCTTGAACCAGGGAAGGTATTGCGCCGACATTTTCGTCATGACCGAGAGCCACGGCAACTGAAAGCCCTCGACCATCACGCGTTCCACGTTCTCGAACACGGTCCCCTGACTGCGGACCATCGCAATGCTCCAACTGATGACGATCGAGACCGTCACGACGGCATACGTCAGCACCCGAGGTAGCCGGAGAAGCGCCGGAACCGCCGCCAGGAAGAGAAACGGGAAGGTCGGCGCAAGATACCGAATGCCCGTTGCGAACTGAATCCGGGTGTACTGCACTGTGGCAAAGAACAGTATCAGTGCCGCACACATGCCGATGCAGACGAATACCTCTCGCGCAGGCAACGTGCTGCGTCCTTTTCGTGCAACAAATGGGGTGAGGAACGCCAGTACGGCGAGGGGCATGGCGATGAACAGCCCGAAACGCGAATCAAACAACAGCATTTTCAGCAACTCCGGGCTCAATCCGCCCACTCCTTTGTAGCCAACATCGATGAACTCGACCGGAGCCATCCAGTTTTGAGGCGGCAGGATCGCGTTGCCGAAACTGGCCCACTGGTACTGCCAAAGAAGCAGGACGCCTGGCATGACGCCGGCCAGATACCACAGCGAATCCTTGAAGCCGCCCACAACGCCCCGGTCATCCGCGCTTCGCGACCAGGCGTAGAAGCCAAGGAGCCCCATGAGGATGGCGCCGCTGTAGTCGCAGAGGAAGGCGAGACCACCGAACAGTCCTGCGACGAAGAGACGCCTCCCCGTCCGCCACGCCACGAGTGCCCCGGGATTCCAGATCAACGCAAAGGCGACGAACGCAAAGATGCCGACGCTGAGGTTCTGGTTGAGGTATGCGGCTCGCAGAAAGACAGGCGTGCCAAAGGCATACAGGAGCGACAACCAGACCGACAGCCGTTGTCCAAGGCCAATCGCGACCAGCACGCTGAACATGAGCACGACGCTGCCTGCGGCTATCGGCGCCATCGCGAACACTTCCGTTATGACCGTGACGAGCCCGAAGCGGACGTCCCAACCCATCTTGCGAATTTTCTGATAGAAGGCGACGCGATTCTTCCGTGGGTCCTGATACGTGGCGCTCGTATCGTTCCGCGCGCGACGCGCGGCGAGCTCCCGATTCACCACGAAATCGACTGCCGGCCGGAGAATGAAGTAGGGAATCGCCGCGACCATCGAGATGCCCGGGTTGGCGCCGTGGTGTGCTCCCTTCACCGTCGCATTCGGCGGATTGATGAAGATGTCCGGGTGCAGACCGTAATACTTGTCCAGAACGTACGAGTGATCTTCGACGATGCTCAGGACGAGGTAGTGCTCCCGGGCAAAATCCGTCGCAAAGTGGGCGACATACACCAGCCAGCAGGTGAGGAAGAGCCGCAGGCGAATCGATTGAGGCACGGTTCCTTGAGACTCCACCACGGGTTGGTTGCGTCGCTCGCCCAAAGCTAAGACGCGTGCGCAATACTCTCTCGAGATAAAGTCCAACTGTCGCGTCCGGAGCGCAATGAGTTGTGCGGAGTCAGGGAGTTCGTACTGAACGGGTCGCCTCTTCCCCTTGCCTCCCCGTTTAGCCGTCGCGCCAGTGCATATTAGTACCTCGACACCTGACCGAGATCGAGCCGAGCAAGGGAGCTGACGCGGGCATGAACAACAACGCGCGACGCAGTGGAAGCACCCGTATCACCAATCCCGTCGGCCTTCCGCTATGGACCTCGCGCGCACGATTGCACGACGTCTCCACTCCGTGGCTTTTGCTGGTGCTGCTCACGGTGCTCGCCGTCGTCTTACGGTCCATCGGATTGGACAGCGGTCTCTGGTACGACGAGATCAAGACCCTGCTCGAGAGCGTGCATTCCCCGCTCCTCAGGATCCTTACCGTTTTCCCCGGCGACAACCAGCACACGCTGTTCTCGGTGCTCGCGCACCTGTCCATCTCAGCGTTCGGCGATCATCCGTGGAGCCTTCGGCTGCCGTCCATGCTGCTTGGCGCCGCCACGGTACCGGTGCTCTACTTCTTCGCTCGCGAGTTCGTCGGCCGGACGGAGGCCCTTCTCGCGAGCCTCCTTCTGGCCGTGTCGTATCACCACGTCTGGTTTTCGCAGAGTGCGCGCGGGTACGCGACCCTCGCCTTTCTCGCGGTGCTCAGTAGTTGGCTGCTGCTTCGCGGCCTGCGTCGCGGACAGACCGGCGACTTCGTCTGGTATGGTGTCGCCACGGCACTCGGCGTCTACACGCACATCACGATGGTTTTCCTGCTGGCAAGCCACGCCCTGCTCTGCGTGATTCCACTCGGGTTTCCCGGGGTGCGCGGCGAAGCACTCCGGCGCTGGCGACTGCCTTTTTTCGGCTTCCTGTTGGCCGGCGTCTTCACGCTGATTCTCTACTCGCCCGTGTTGTTCGAGGTTCGGCACACGCTCGAGAAGAAGGCCGACCCCATGAAAGGGGCTACCGCGAAATGGGCATTCGTGGAGCTAATCCGCGGCATGCAAATCGGCCTCGGCAGCGCCGCCGCGGTGCTTGCGGGCGCCACGGTATTCCTGATCGGCATGTGGAGCTATTTCAAGCAGAGCACGTTCGTGCTGGGCATGTTTCTGCTGCCCGGTGTCATCACCATCGCGGCACCCGTGGTACTCCACCGGCCCGTTCGTCCGCGATTCATCCTGTTCCTGGCCGGATTTGCGCTGCTGATCGTCGTACGCGGGGCGCTCGAGATCGGTCGCATGCTGCAGCGTGGTCGAGCCAGCAGCACCGTCGTGACGTCTCCTGTGGGCATTGGGCTGGTACTGGTGCTTGCGGTTTTGTCCGCCGGGTCGCTCCGGTTCAACTATGAATATCCGAAGCAGGACTTCGTGGGGGCGCGGCAGTTTGTGCATCTGCACCGGGGCGAGGGTGAGCCGGTACTCACGGCCGGACCGGCGATATATCCCTATCGGGCGTATTTCGCCGAGGCATGGCAGGGGATTACGTCGCTCGCCGGGTTTCAGGCCGCGCGGGCGCAGGGCCGCCGTGTGTGGGTGATTTACACCCTCGATAGCTACATTCGGACCGACGCGCCGGACCTGATGGCAGCACTTCGTGCCGATTGTGCGGTTCAAAGCGTCTTTCGCGGGACGCTGGGCGGCGGCGATGTGACCGTCTGCCTCGCGGCACCCCTTCCCACTGCGAAATGACGCCAATCGCGTAGTTTTGGTTGAATGTCATCCCGCAGGAAGCGAGCGCCGCGACCGAGTGTCGGGATCTGCTTTACCTGTCTCCTGGGCCTGGGCTCAGTGCACGGACAGTAGATCCCGACACTCGCGTCGCTCGTGCGGGATGACAGCTTCTGTGTTTTGGACCCATCTTTTCCTCAGCGAGAGCGCGTGATCGAAGAAATCGTGGGCAACGAGCCCGCCCGAATCGAGCGAGCCGTAACCGTCGTGATCCCGGCATACAATGAAGGGGACCATGTGGCCGCGCAGGTCCGCGCGGTGCAGGAAACGATGGAGAAGACCGACTGGCCCTTCGAAATCATCGTGGTGGACGACGGCTCCCACGATCGCACGGCGCTCGAAGCCGAATCGACGGGTGCGCGCGTTCTCCGGCGGGTGAAGAATCGTGGTTACGGCGCGGCACTCAAGCTTGGCGTGCAGCGCGCAAAGTATGGCTGGATTCTCATCACGGACGCAGACGGCACGTATCCGGTGGAATCGATCCCCGAGTTGCTGGCCCTTGCCGAGCACAACGAGATGGTCGTCGGCGCGCGGATCGGAAAGTCGGTGAGCATTCCACTCGCACGCCGCCCCGCCAAGTGGTTCCTGACCAAGTTGGCGAGCTACCTCGCCGGCCAGCGGCTCCCCGACATCAATTCCGGGCTCCGACTCATGCGCCGGTCGCTGGTGCAGCGGTACGAAGGCCTCCTTCCGGACGGATTCTCATTTACCACGACGATCACGCTGTCAGCCGCGTGTAACGGGCACTCGGTGGAGTACGTCCCCATCAACTATCACGCGCGGCTCGGCGAGTCGAAAATCCGTCCCCGCCACGCGTACGACTTTACGCTGCTCATCCTGAGAACGATCGTCTTTTTCAACCCACTCAAGGTCTTCATTCCGGTTGGCGCGCTGATGCTCGTCGCTGCGCTCACGAAGTTCGCGTATGACGTGATGTTCCGCGGCCTTACGGAAAGTCTGCTGTTGACGTTGATCGGGCCGCTCATCATCTGGGCCGTCGGTCTCCTGGCCGATCAGAACATGCGCATCGCGAGGATGCGTTGAAGCCTTGGCTCAAAGGGACGATCAGCGTCGCATTGCTGGCGCTGATCTTCATTCTCCTTCCGTGGAATCAGGTTCGCGGAGCCCTGGGGCGTCTGCCTTCGCACGTGTGGGTGGGCGTGCTCGCCGGCTTCGTGCTGGGTCACGGACTTGGCATCTTCAAGTGGCGGCTGTTCGTCAACGCAGCGCGCGCCGGCCTCTCGGTTGTCGACGCTGTCTTGTGCTACTGCGCCGGCCTGTTCGCGAATCTGTGCCTGCCGAGTATCGTGGGCGGAGATCTGTTGCGAATTGGCCTCGTCACCAAGATTACTCGACGTCCGGCGGCGGCACTCTGGGGTGGCGTCATGGATCGCATCACGGATCTGTCCGCGCTTGCCATACTGGTTACAACGGGCGGCATCGTCGCGCGCAGCAGCGTCAAGGGCTGGATTGGCGAAGCGCTGACCGTTGCGCTCGTTGTCGCGTTTGGACTGCTCGTCCTCATGCTGCCACTCCTGCTTCGACGTCCGCTCGCCAAGTGGCCACGCAAGCTTCGTCGTCCGGTTGGTCGCGGTCTTGTGGGACTGCGCCAGTTGACGCGCCGGCCCGGAACGGCGCTGCTGGGACTCCTGCTCTCGATTACAGTGCAGAGCACCTTCGTCCTTCTCAACGCGTGGCTGGGACGCACGATTGGTATCGAAGTCAGCCTTGCGGTGTGGTTTCTCGTCTGGCCGCTGGCAAAAATTGCCAGCCTGATGCCGATCAGCCTGGGCGGACTTGCCGTGCGCGAAGCAAGCCTTGCCGCTCTGCTCTTGCCGTTTGGAGTTCCCGTCGCGATCAGCGTCGTCTGCTCCCTGCTCTGGCAAACAGTGCTCATCGCTGGTGGCCTGTTCGGCGGATTGATTTGGCTCGTCCTGCATCGGTCGCGACACATTTCGTTTCGCGCCGTCAACGGTCATGTGGTTGTGCTGACGGAGAGTGAGTAGCGTGGCGTTACCTCGTGTAGTGATACTCGGCGCCGGACCAGCGGGCGTTGGGGGTGCAGAGCGGCTGCGGCATCTGGATCGTGCACAGGTCACCGTGTTGGAACAGCAGTCCGTGCCGGGTGGCAATGCAGGCAGCTTCGAGTTCGGTGGTATGCGTGTGGACTTCGGGAGTCATCGCCTGCATCCCGCGTGCGATCCGACCATCATGGCCGACATTCGTGGCTTTCTGGGCGATGACTTGCTCGATCGCCCGCGGCATGGTCGCATCGGTCTACGGGGTCGCTGGATTCATTTCCCCTTGAAGCCAGCGGACCTGCTGCTTCGTCTCGATCCGGGATTCGCGATCGGCTCACTGAGCGACGCGGTGCTCAAGCCATTTCGGAGCAAGGGCACGGAAGCAAGCTTCGCCGACGTCCTCATGGCGAGCCTCGGTCCTACGATTTGCGAGTCGTTCTACTTCCCATACGCGTGGAAAATGTGGGGACGCTCGCCAACTGCGCTGTCCGCCATCCAGGCGCGACGTCGCGTGAGCGCGAGCTCGTTCACCAAGCTGATTCGCAAGGTTCTCAACTCGGTGCCTGGCTTCAAGCCGAAGGGTGCTGGACGATTCTTCTATCCACGGCGCGGCTACGGACAGATCAGCGAAGCCTACGCCGACTCGGCAATCGCGAAGGGCGCTGACATCCGTTATGGGCGTCGCGTGACGCGACTTGTTCCGCCAGGCAATGCGAGCGAGCCGTGGATCATCGAGATGAACAACGGCGACGCACAGGAGCGGTTGGAAGCGGACCATCTCTGGTCCACCATTCCAATCGCATTGATCGCGCGTCTTATCGGTGATGGAGTTCCGAAACCCGTGATCGAGGCCGCGTCGAAAGTCGAGTCGCGCGCGATGTTGCTCATCTATCTCTTGTTGCCGACACCACAGTTCACCGAGTACGACGCGCATTATTTTCCGAGCGCCGATCTGCGCATCACGCGGTTGTCGGAGCCGAAGAATTATTCTGACGTCGGCGCCCCTGCGGGCGGCACGGTGCTCTGCGCGGAATTGCCCTGTAGTGTCGACGACCCGTGGTGGACCATGGATGAAGCGGCGCTTGGCCAACTCGTCGCCGAAGATCTGGCAAAGGCGGGGGTGCCGCTGCCTGTAAAGCCGACGGCCGTTCTCGTTCGGCGCCTGGCTCAGGCGTATCCCATCTACGGCATCGGCTACGAGAAGTGGTTTGGAATCCTGGATGAGTGGGTCGAGCGCTTGCCCCGGCTGTTGAGTTACGGACGACAGGGACTCTTTGCGCATGACAACACGCACCATGCGCTCGCGATGGCGTACGCCGCGGCCGAGTGTCTCGACGCAACCGGATTCGATCAGGGCAAGTGGAATGAGCACCGTCGCGTGTTCGAGACTCACGTGGTCGAGGACTGATCCATGAAGCATCTCGTGACCGGTGCGGCAGGCTTCATCGGCTATCATGTGTCTCAGCGACTGCTTGCTCGCGGCGACGAGGTGGTGGGCCTCGATGATCTCAATGCGTACTACGATCCCTCTCTCAAGAGCGCGAGGCTCGAGCGGCTGGTGGCGCATGAGAACTTTCGGTTCGTGAAGATGGATCTCGCAGATCAGGCCGGAATGCAGACGCTGTTCGAGACGGAGCAATTTCCTCGCGTCATCCATCTCGCGGCGCAGCCCGGGGTGCGCTATTCCGTGACGCATCCGCACGCGTACGTGACGAGCAACGTCGTGGGATTCCTCAACGTGCTCGAGGGCTGTCGTCATTCCGGCGTTGGTCACCTGACGTACGCGTCGTCGTCGTCGGTGTATGGATTGAACGGCTCGATGCCGTTCTCCGTGCACCAGAACGTGGATCATCCCGCGTCGCTGTATGCGGCGACAAAGAAGGCGAACGAGTTGATGGCGCATTCGTACGCGCACTTGTACGGATTGCCCGTGACAGGCCTGCGCTTCTTCACGGTGTACGGCCCATGGGATCGCCCGGACATGGGCGTCTTCCTTTTTACCAAGGCCATCCTCGAAGGCCGGCCCATCCAGGTGTTCAACCACGGCAAGATGCGTCGCGCCTTCACCTACATCGACGACATCGTCGAGGGTATTGTGCGCGTAACGGATCGTCCGGCGACGCCGTCGACCTCGTGGTCGGGCACGGCGCCCGATCCAGCGACGAGTTCAGCGCCCTATCGGCTCTACAATATCGGCAGCGACAAGACGAATGAGTTGCTGTACCTGATCAGCACACTCGAGAGCGCTCTTGGCAAGACGGCCGAGAAGATTTTCTTGCCGATGCAATCGGGCGATGTGCCAGCGACGCATGCGGACATCGATGATCTCGCGCGCGATTGCGGCTACTCGCCCGACACGCCGCTCGAAGTCGGCATCGCCCGCTACGTGGAGTGGTACCGAAGCTTCTACGGCTGAGCGCTGGGGGGTCGAGCGTTCAACCGTTGACCGCGATGCCACCAGTGTCATCCCGCACGAGCGCCCGCTCGTGTCGGGATCG